>NZ_QAIL01000234.1 GCF_003061025.1 Pedobacter sp. HMWF019
CCCTAGTGCTATTCAAAAGACATATATTCGTATTAAATCAGTTCAGATAACTGCACCCCTTTTTTATTCTCCAATATGATTTTTAATATCTACTATATAAATTCTCCGAAAGTCTACGAAATAAAGATGATGCTAAATAACATGGTGTCAATGCAACAAGAAATAGAAAGTAATAAGCAGATCGAAGGTGAAGCCTATTTGAAAACAAAACTTGGATTCAATATCTGGATATTTTCAAGTTGGGTGATGTGGAGGCTGGTGGAAATATAAAGGGCTCATAAGAAAAATGAAAAGAAGAAAAAAATTATTCCTTTTTCTAGTTAGCGTTATAATATTTTATGGATGTAATCCGTCATGGGATGTTACCCTATATTCACAAAAAATTAGAGGAAGTAATAAAATAATATATCAATATGATGCTTGGGGTGGTAGAGATTCGCACCAATCTGGTTTTGCAATTCTGGACTCTGCAGAAGAATTTAACATGTCTAAAATCACCTCTTTACCCGGCTCCTATTTTGCAGAAGCACCTAGAAAAGATTATATAAAATTAATTCAAGTCAACGGTGGTAAAAATCCCACTACCGCAAAAGATACTATTCTTAATCCATCAAAACATTATTTCAAAAACATCAAAGGCATAAAATTTGAGATTACCGAATATAATGACACCTATGGAAGTAGTCCAATGAATACGGGACTGATGGAATATGAATTCGAAACGATAAAAGAAACAAATGATCGCTTAATATTTGAAAATGTAACTCATAAGGCAGGGATTGAATTGCCATCCAAAATTTCCTTCGCAAAAGGGAATATAACAATATTCGAGGACACAACAGGGAGAATTCATCGGATAATTATAGAAAAATTCATAAGAATGAAAGGAGAAATCTACAAACCTACCAAACCTTTGGAAATAGTTCCAGATCAAGCAATAATTGGATTTGCAACTTTTTATTTCATTCCGAAAAAATTATTGTACTCAAGCGCATTTACAAACGAAGGCATTTTTAAGCAAGTAAGAAAATAACTGCCACTAACAGCGGTTTTACAAAATTTGGTGGAGATTTCTATTAAACCGTTCAAATTTTCTAGTAACTTTATTCGAGCCACCAAACTTCTTAAAGCCCTGTGGGAGTTAGGTGCAATACAGGGCACATACCAGATCAATGAAGTATTAAAAGTTTATGACAACCGACAGGAAATTAACATTGACATTTGGAATTATCTCATTTCTACTTTTGATTACTTTGCTATTCAAATTAACAGGAGTTCCTGGGGGCATGATTTTATCTGGACTCTTTTTGGGAGGGATGATGATCGTTGGAATTATTTTAGGCTGCTTAATTCTATCAGGACTTTTGAGGTTGATTATTAAAAGAACCTCATTTCTAACTATCTTATTTATCACTACTAGTATATCTTTTTTAGCATTCCACTATCAATTGTATTCTCCAACATTAAAAATTAAAGTTCCAAATGGATATAAAGGCGAGGTTAATTTAGTGCTTTCTAACGTAGACGATAACATCCTAATTGTTGACAGTAATGGAACTGGATACTTAGACGAATGGACTTTTAACAAGACCTATTCCAGACCGATAGTTGAGCAAATGGACGGAAAAAATCTTGATGAATATTTAATCGGATTCAGTCCATCAACTTTTTTCGGAAAAGGCAAGAGCTGTTGTGTTGCCAAGCGTGAAATTCAAAGCCTATCATTTAAAATCGGTACAAAACCTCATTTGAAAGATGAATATTTTCAAAGCAAAAGTTTGACAGAAATTGTAAATAAGAACCTTGCGATTTTTACGGAATTAGACCAATATTCAACAGTTAGTGAAACATCTACCAAGTAACTGGATAGTAACATGTAACTAATTTATAAAGACCATGAAAAAATTTAAATCCGTAATTAACGGGCACTTAGATATAGTAGTTCATCAAAAAGAGAATGAGTTCGAGAATGTTAAGGACTGTTGGAATGAGGTTCTAATTCATGGCGATCCAGAAGGATTAAGGTCCCTAGCGAGTCTTCTGTTAAAATTGGCAGACCTCGATCAGGAGAGTATTACTAGTCTTCCAATTGGAGCCAGATCGCATGAGCATTTGCGACCAAAATTTGAATTGTCAAATAGTTCGGAAACAGTTATTGTAGGTCGCCTGGATGCCAAAGGCACTGGTGCTTTTTATGATAGTTATAGTTCAAAAGTACCCGAGATAAATCGTAATCTCTAGTATTAAAAAACACGATAACTGCTTAATACCCCATTAACCATCTATCTAATTTAAGGCTTCCAAAGTATGTTAAAACCGGCAATAACTGTTTGATTGTGCCCCCTTCGGCTCCACACAGATCCATTCGTAGCAGAGAATTTATATGCGCACCGCTAATTTCATTACTGCCGCCATTAACCTCGCTACATTTCTGTCAATACCCAACAGCTTTCTTTTCCTCGCCTTCAACCTTTCCAAAGAAAATATGTTTTATGATCAAACCTTGGAAACCAGCCCGCAGATGGGCTATTTGGTAAACAATTGCCAGGAAAAATCCTTCAGACTTACTGTTCCACTCATCTTAAGATTGGTAAGCGGACAATAATCAACAGTCAGCTCTTTGAGCTTACGTAATCCACTTATTTTCAATGCAGTCAAATCTCGGTTCTCATAGAGGAATGGTATGTCCAACAACGAGTTTATTTGAAGCAACAAAATCCCTGCTTTCGGAAGAAACAGGGATTTGAAAGTAATGATCTCTATTTTAGAAACCATACATACCACCCGAAACGGAGATCTGCTCTCCGGTGATCCAGGCGGCATCATCGGAAGCCAGGAATACGGCAGCTTTCGCAATATCTGCGGGCTGCCCTCTGCGACCAAGCGGCGTGTTAGCGATAAACATTTTTTCATAGTCACTGCCGGAAGTGACGCCCGCTGCGGTTGCACCTTCTGTTTCCGTAGCGCCCGGCAAAATGGAATTGATACGGACGTTTTGAATACCTAACTCTTTCGACAAAGCGATCGTGATGGCATCCAATGCCGCCTTTGATGCAGAATACAGCGATGCTCCCGGGAGCGGCATTTTGCTGGCACCCGAACTGATGTTAATGATATTACCGCCTTTGTTACCAAACATCTTTAAAGCTGCCTGAATTGTCAGTATAGGCCCTAGCACATTGATATTAAAACTGTTATGAAAAGTTTCTGCTGATATTCCTTCAATAGGTGCATATCCCTGACAAACCGCGTTGTTGACCAAAATATCCAGGCGGCCGAAAGCTTTATTAGTTTCTTCAAACAGCCGGGCTACATCCGCTTCGTTAGACACATCGGCCTGTACTGCAATAGCTGTGCCTCCCTTGTCGGTTATGGCTTTCACCACGCTGTCCGCACTTTCTTTGCTGGACGCATAATTCACAACTACTTTTGCACCTGCTGCTGCAAAATGTTTGGCAATAGCTGCGCCTATTCCTTTTGGTGCACCTGTAACTACCGCCACTTTGTTTTCTAATTTATTCATTTTGAGAATTTTTAAAATTATTTTGATAAATAGGTCATGCCGCCATCCACCAGGAGTTCAGCACC
>NZ_QAIL01000235.1 GCF_003061025.1 Pedobacter sp. HMWF019
ATATTACAATAGAGCATATTTCTCTATTGTTTTTACGAAAAAAGCGGAGAGCGTATTATTAAAAATTGTAATAAGGAGAGATCATCAGATAGACAACAACTCCAGTCACCGCTACATACAACCAAAGAGGGAAGGTAATTTTCGCAATCTTCTTGTGTTTATCAAAACGCTCTGCCAAAGCTCTCACATAAGTGATCAGGACTAAGGGAATTATCGCAATGGAAAGCAAAATATGGGTAAGCAGAATAAAATAATAAACATATTTGATACTTCCTTCTCCACCAAATTTAGTAGAAGGCGTAGTCATATGATAAGCAATATACATCACCAAAAATAACAAGGAGCAGCCAATTGCCGTCTTCATCAGATTTTGATGAAGTTGAATTTTGCCATTCTTTACTGCCCAAACGGCTACAACTAATAAAACAGCTGTAATACCGTTAATAGTCGCGTAAATTGGAGGTAAAACAGGAAGAGGCGTTGCGTTTGGAATTTTAACAAAAAACAGAACAGCCACCGCGACTGGTATCACAACAGACAAGAGGACAATCCACCTGCTATATTTCTTTTCAATTGAGCTATTGCTTGACATAGTATTCTTTAATTATCTCCCGTCCGTATTGTTCCTGAGTTCCTCAACAATAAGAACTTTGATTTCATCATCCAGTTTAGACAAGGCCTCCTGGTTGGCTGCTTCATAATAACCGCGAATGCGATGTTGAGGATCCAGAAGGACAAACAAGTTGTTATATACAAAAATATTTTTCCCGTTTTCTTTCTTCTGAAAAGCGTCAATGAACAACTGTTTATTAATCAGATTATAAACCTGGGTACTGTCACCAGTTAGCAAGTCCCATTTTTCTGGTTTTGCATGAATCGCTTCTGCATATTTGGACAAAACTGGTGCTGTATCCCCTTTTGGATCAACGCTTACACTTACAAAACGAAGTACAGTATTTTTACCATAGGTCTTTTCAAAGTCTGTAATCAGTTTATTCGTCAGTTTTGTACCCGGGTTATCAGAAGTGTAAAACAAATTGAGAATGATGATCTTATTCTCATAGCTTTTCCAGTTCAGGGTATCTCCTGCTTGATTAAGCAGTTTAAAATCGCTTACCTGATGGTATACAGTATCCGGAATTTTTTTACCTCTTACAGAATGAAAAGTAGACGCAACGGTCTTTGGTCCGAAAACGGGAAGTGGCTTATACCGGTTCTTACCTTTTTCAGTAAGTAAATAATATAAAAATCCTGGTACCGCTAAAATGGTGACCAGGATTAATATTTTTTTTATAGGAGTACCCTTCATGTTAAGCAGCAGCAGACATATGCAAGTGCAGATAACCGCCTTCAATCAGCATTAAAGTGATGAAGTAAAGGATAAATATAAAAGTAACTGTTAAAGACAGCTGTAGTCCAAGTTTTTCATACTTCAGGTGCATGAAATAAGCAACAATATAAAATGCTTTTAATAAGGTTAAAGCAATGTATACAAAGTTACCTACATGCTGAGACATGTGACCACCTGGAATAATTACGAGTGCAATGATAAATTCAATAACCGTAATAACCAGCAGGATTCCAAATACCTGCCATATTTTTTTCTTATCTAGAGCCGCATGTTCTTCATGTCCATGCTCTTCTGTTGTATGTATATTATGTTCTGACATAAAATATGGTATAAAAAGATTAAACTAAATAAAAGAAGGTAAATACGAATACCCAAACTAAATCTACAAAGTGCCAGTATAAACCAACCTTCTCAATCATCAAATAATGTCCTCGTCTCTCAAAAGTACCATTGATGGTCATACCCAAAATGATGCAATTGATCAATACACCAGAGAATACGTGGAATCCGTGGAACCCTGTAATGGTAAAGAACAAATTAGCAAACTGCTGACCAGAAACTTTCATTGCAGCTTCATTTGCAGCAACTGATGCAACAGATGGATCAAAGAAGTGTTTTAATTCTTCAATTGCAGGAATGTGTCCCCACCAGAAACCTTCATGGTGCAGGTGTGTCCATTCCAAAGCCTGACAGCCTAAGAACATAAATCCACCAATGATCGTAGCGATCATCCAGCCAACAACTTCTTTTTTAGACCTTCTGTGACCGGCTTCAACAGCCAATACCATAGTAACCGAGCTCATGATCAAAATAAAGGTCATTAAACCTACGAATACCAGCGGTGCCCCGCTGTCCTTAATACCAGGTATCGATTGAAATACCAAATCAGGATCAGGCCAGGTGAATTTAGTAAAACGCTGCGCACCATAGTACACCAATAATGAGGAGAATGTAAATGCATCAGAAAGCAAGAAAAACCACATCATTATTTTTCCATACTCTACGGACCACGGTGAACGGCCGCCGCTCCACGCAGTAGTTTTTACCTGATCTAATTGTGATAATGAATCCATTTTAAAAATTGTAATAGTTTGTTAAAAAGTCTAACTGTTCAAAAGTAAAAAAACATACAGATATATCCATAATATATCTATAAAATGCCAAAATATTGAAGAAATCTCCATCCGGAACTGCAATCTTCCAAGCGAAATATTTCGGTAAGCCCCAAACAAGGTTGCAGCAATCAAACACAAGCCACAAAAAATATGCAGTAAGTGAAAACCCGAAACAATGTAAATGATAGAGATAGCCGCATTATTGTTCACCAAAACGGCACCGCTGTGGTATAAGCTGGACCAGGCATCCAACTGCAAATAACCAAAGGTGAGCCCCAGCAGCATGGTGAGCCACAGAAATACCTTCTGTTTGCTGAGTTCCTGATTTCTAAGCGCTCTTGAAGCAAGAAACAAGCAAATGCTACTCGCCACCAGCACTCCGGTACTGTACATAAAAACATCTGGCAGCACAAGTCCATGACCTTTGCCTTTAGAAGCCGCAAAAACTATGTAATAGCTTGTCCATCCTCCAAACATAATTGTTGAGGAAACCACAAATAACCAAACAATAAATTTTTTCGGCCTTGAGTCCAGCTTTACATCCTCTTCTTTCAATGTATGAACCATTTAAAAAATTATTTAGTTAAAAAATCAAATAATAACACCAGTTGTACAACCGGCAGATAAAAAAACGAGCAGAACATCACTTTACGCGCGCTCGCAAGATCAAGTTTCAGGAATAATTTTAAAGCAAGCCAGGCAAAAACCAATCCCGCTATTAAAGACACTCCTGCTATATAGTAACCGCCAAATCCATAGAATGTTGGCAACAGACTTACAGGTATTAAAATCAAAGTGCTCAAGAAAGTGATTCCCGCACTGGCTTTATCCCTTTTTGTAGTTGGCAACAGTCTGAAACCGGCTTTCTTGTAATCATCGTCAAGAACCCAGGCAATGGACCAAAAGTGAGGGAATTGCCAAACAAATTGAATTAAAAAAAGCACTACAGCAATCTTATCAATCTTCCCATGTGCTGCCACATAGCCGATCAGCGGAGGTAACGCACCTGGAATAGCACCAACAAATACAGCTATAGGCGATTTCCTTTTCATTGGTGTATAGGCAAAAGCATACAAAAAGATTGAAAATACAGACAGCAGTCCGGTTTCAATATTTAATCTCCCCAGCAACCATGTCCCAAGAAGTCCCATAACCAGGCCAGAGACTAAACCCTGTCCGGTAGTCATATGGCCCGCAGGCATAGGCCGGTCTTTAGTTCTGGTCATCAACTTGTCCAGATCCACTTCTATCACTTCGTTAAAACAATTTGCAGCAGAAGTAACCAAAAAACCACCAGCAATAAGAATTAACCAGTTCGTCCAGTTGATACCAGGGACAACCCCTTCTATAGGCATCTGGCAACCAATCAAAAACGTGACCGACGCAGAAAAAACCACCAGAAACGTGAGCCTGAATTTAATGAGTTTTGAAAAATCTGATAAAAACTGTTTCAAATTATATATTTTAATTATTGATTATACGTACTTGTCCTGTATACCAGCAAATACAGATAAAATTGCAATGTAAATAAGACTGTAGAAAACAAAATATGTATCGCCTGGGCATATGGTGGCAGTGCAAAGTTAGATAATAATACACCACTTAACACCTGTATAATTAAAACAATTACAATTGAGTTACCAACTTGAAGTTCGGTCGCTTTACCGCCAAATTTTTCCATCACAATCTTATAAATAAACACATTTAAAATAGCAACCAGAATCGCCATGTCCCTGTGATATACAAAAATTGACCCCGTTTTACTTACCCAGCTCCCCCTGTCATTATTCAATAGATTTTTGGAGATCATATCTACTGCTTCCCGTACTTCCGTACCTAAAACAATTTGTATAACACTCACTAGTAAAGCTGCAAGGATGATCAATTTTAACCAGACCACCTTTGAAATGATCACTACCTCTTCTTTGTGAAGTTGCTTCGCATAATTGTAGGTATAAACCAGTATGGCCAAAATAACCAATGCCAACAACATATGAACGGTCACGACCCATTGAAGCAAATTGGTAGAAACCACAATAGAACCGAGCCAAGCCTGGAAAACCACGACAAACAAGTTTAAGATACTCAACCAGATGAGCCGTCTAGCCGTCCTTTTATAGGTAAAAGAACAAATAGCTACACCAATCAGGAAGAAACCTGTAACAGCACCAGTCAAACGGTTTAGATATTCCGTCCAGGTATTTGCTACGTTAAAATCCTCAGGCTGCAGTATAGACTGATCATGTCTGATCGCATCGGCCAATTCCTTCTTTCCCAGTTTATCAAGCGTTTTAGCAAAGCGTTCATTTTTTTTAACCCTTTGTGCAACGTATCTTTCTTTATAATCCGAAGGTAATTGCTTTACAGAGGTTGGTGGGATATACTGATCAAAGCACTTAGGCCAGTCAGGGCAGCCCATTCCAGATCCGGTACTCCTTACGATTCCGCCAGCCAAAACCACCAATAGGGTTACTATGATGGTCGCAAAATTAAGCTTTATGAATCTCCGTTCAGATGTAGAAACCATGGAATTTTGTATTTAAAAAAAAGGGTATCTGTTGTAAGTATTTACTCACTGCAGATACCCAATAGTATATTCAAAACTAGTATTAGTCTTGTTTAGATTTCTCTAATGATTGTTGTTTCAAGTTCCAGTCATTCTGGATACGTTCAGCTTCTGTATTTCCTTCAAAATCATGCGGCATATTTGAGCTCATGGTTTGAGAGAAAGGAACTGTCTGAGGAATAAAATCCGCATCAGCACCTGGTTTACTGTAATCATATGGCCAACGGTATACAGTTGGAATTTCACCTGGCCAGTTGCCATGTAAATGCTCTACTGGAGTAGTCCACTCTAAAGTATTGGCTTCCCAAGGATTTTGAGGTGCCTTTTTACCTTTAAAAATAGAATAGAAGAAGTTAAACAGGAACGCAACTTGTGCAAGCGCTGCAATGATAGCAGACCAGGTTACAAAAATGTTCACAGTTACCCATTTCTGCATAAACTCAAACTCAGTAAATGCATAGTAACGACGGGGCACGCCATCTAAACCTAAGAAGTGTAATGGAAAGAACACCAGGTAAGCGCAAATAAAAGTTACCCAAAAATGAAGATAGCCCAATTTAGCATTCATCATTCTTCCAAACATTTTCGGATACCAGTGATAAACACCAGCAAGCATACCAAATATAGCAGCCGATCCCATTACAAGGTGGAAGTGAGCTACAACAAAATAAGTATCATGCAAATTAATATCCAGGGAAGCATTTCCTAAGAAAATACCTGTTAAACCACCTGAGATAAAGAAAGACACCAAACCAATAGCAAAAAGCATCGCTGGCGTAAAACGGATATTACCTCTCCACAAAGTAGCCAGGTAGTTAAATGTCTTTACTGCAGATGGTACTGCAATGATCAGCGTTGTGATCATAAACACACCACCTAATAAAGGATTCATACCTGTTACAAACATGTGGTGACCCCAAACGATAAAAGACAATACTGTAATACCGATCAAAGAGTAAATCATTGCATGATAACCGAAAATTGGTTTTCTTGCGTTGATAGAGATCACCTCAGACGAAATACCCAAAGCTGGCATAATTACGATATATACCTCCGGGTGACCAAGGAACCAGAATAAGTGTTGCCATAAAATTGGCGAACCACCCTCATTCGGAAGAACCTGTGTACCAATAACAATATCAGAAAGGTAGAAACTTGTTCCAAAGCTTCTGTCAAAAATTAAAAGTACTACGCCCGCAACAAGTACAGGGAAAGATAAGATACCTAAAATAGCAGTCAGGAAGAACGCCCAGATGGTCAAAGGCATTTTCCAAAGATCCATACCTTTAGTACGCATGTTCAATACGGTAGACACATAATTGATACCACCCATTAGTGAAGAAGCCACAAAGCAAATCATACTCACCAACCAAAGGGTCATACCTAAACCGGAACCATCAATAGCTTTCGGCAAGGCAGATAATGGCGGATATACCGTCCAACCCGCACTGGCAGGACCAGTTTGGATGAAGAAAGAACTCATCATGATCACACAGGCAGTAAAGAAGAACCAGTAAGAAAGCATGTTGAGGAATGGTGAAGCCATATCCCTTGCTCCGATCTGCAATGGGATCAATAAGTTACTAAAGGTACCACTCAATCCCGCAGTTAATACAAAGAATACCATGATGGTACCATGTATGGTTACCAGGGCAAGATAAAAATCTGGCCTGATACGACCTCCTTCAGCCCATCTTCCTAAAAACGTTTCCAGAATAGGGAAACTCTTATCTGGCCAGGCCAGTTGAAGACGGAATAATATAGACAAGCCCATTGCAATCACAGCCATGATAATACCAGTTATCAGGAACTGTTTAGCTATCATTTTGTGATCCTGGCTAAAAACATACTTCGTTAAGAATGTTTCCTTGTGATGACCATGTGCATGATCATCGTGGTTATGTGTATCGTGTAATGTTATCGTTGACATAATGCTCTATTCCAGTATTTTTATTTTTTTAAAGCCAATTGATTTGTTTTCACTGCAGCCGTATCTTTTGCAGCAGGTTCAGCAGCTGTAGCTGCTGGTGCAGCAGGGTCAGCTACCAAAGGTAAACCAAACTGCTTCCTCAAATCGTTAGTTAAGTAAGTTGGTTGTTTTGCAATCCAGGCATTATACTCTTCCTGAGAAACAACTCTAACTGTCTTCTGCATATTATAGTGACCAGATCCACAAATTTTCGAGCAGTAAAACAAATATTTAAAACTTGGGTCACCTGTTTTAACCTGCATCTCTGCGGTTGTAATGGTCGGCGTAAATTCGAAGAAAGATGCCATACCTGGAACAGTATTCAATTGTACCCTAAAATTAGGCATGTAGAAACTGTGCAGAACGTCTTTACTTGTCAGAATTAATTTTACTGGTTTATTTACCGGAATAACCATCTCATCAGCCAGCAAATCATCCATTGCATTTTTATCCTTAAAATCAACTCCAAGTCCATTCAAACCTGTAATCAATTTAAAGTTCTTACGCCCTACAACACCATCTTTACCTGCATAACGAATAGTCCATGCAAATTGCTGAGAAGTAATTTCAATATTAATTGGCTTGTTATTAGGATCTTCAACCTTATAGAAGATAGATCTCCAGGTAAGGAAACCCATTAGCACCAAGACAGTTAAAACCAGGGCAGGAATAAATGTCCAGATTTTTTCAAGAGTATTGTTGTGAGGATAATAGTAAGCTTTTCTTTTTCCTGAGTGTTTGTAGAAATAAGAGAAAGTAAAGAGAAAAATGTGCGTCAGAACAAATACGATAGTCGTAATGATTAATGTAATATTAAACATATTATCTATCTTCTTACCATGTTCGGAAGCCGCTTCAGGCAGTATCATGTTACCATGAACTGTATATTCCCAATACACGCCGTACAAGCCTACAATTAAGAATAAGGCAAACAAGCTACCGTTAATCGCATTCCAGTTAATCCCCATTGGCTTATCCTGAGCTTCCCGGGTCAGTTCATAGACCCTTAAAGCTTTTCCTACTATGGCTATAAATAAGCACAGCAGCAAAAAGAGCAGCGCATAAAATATTGCCGACTTATAGATCGGTTCCATATCAACGGGTTTGGCTGCAGCCGTAGCGGCAGCACCGGCAGCAGCTTCCTGTGCAAATGCGCTGGTGTTTGCAAATGCAGTTAAAAGAACTGCTAAAACCGCCATTGTCTTATTACTTATAAATTTTCTTAAACTCATTTTCTTAAAAGTAGTACGCTGTACTTCCATTATACTATTAATCTATATACTCTATATAACCACCAATTACAAATGGTGATTTAAACTTTCCTGTAAAAATGGATGGTTCTTCGCTACCAAAGGTTTTTTGCTCAGGGCTGTTAATACCGTAAAGGTAAACAATCCTACAAAACCAATTGCAGTTCCGATTTCAATAAATCCAAATCCATTCTGGCCTTCTTCAACAGCTCCTGGCATGATCATCTGGTAATAATCTACCCAGTGTCCTAACAATACCAGGATAGAAACGATCAGTAATGTATTTTCATTTCTCTTGTTATCACGGTCCATTAACAATAACACCGGAGATAAAAAGTTCAGCGCAAGGTTCAAATAGAACCAGATTTTATAAAACTCAAATCGTTTATAGAAGTAAACCGTTTCCTCGGGCATGTTAGCATAGTAGATCAGCAAGAACTGAGCAAACCATACATAAGTCCAGAAGATAGAGAAACCAAAAATAAACTGACCTAAATTGTGTAAGTGACTATTGTTCACAAATGACATATAACCTGCTTTCTTTAACAGGATAATAATGATCGCCATAGTCGCTAAGCTACTCACCCACATTGCGGCAAAATTATACCAGCCAAACATAGTAGAGAACCAGTGTGCTTCCAGAGACATGATCGTATCAAATGCAAAAATAGGCGTTGTAAATCCGTAGATTACCAGGAAGATACAAGAATACTTAAAGCTCTTTCTATAAGAATTCAAACCACCTTCTAAATCTTCGTTAGCTGATAACTTAGAAAGCAATACAGCAAAAAAGCTATATACCCCAAGGAAAATCACCTGACGCGCCATAAAGAAAGGTACGTTTAAGAAAGGAGATTTACCATCAATGATTTTATCATAATTGGCAGCACCTTTATCAGTTAATCCCGGAGCATTCCAGTGGTGATATAAATTGTGTGTGTATAAACCTAATCCAACAATAGCGATTAAGATAACAACCGCAATAGGCAAAGTTTTTGCCATCGCCTGCGGCACACGTAAAATAGCAGCAGACCATCCCGCCTGTGCAACAAATTGAACTGCTAGAAAGAATGCACCCGACATACATACGCATGCAAAGTAATATCCCATTAATAACAGGTTTGCAAAAGTCCTTTCATGAAGTTCATGATTGGAAAAACCGAAAGCTATAGCCGCTATACCAATAACAATAGCGATTACACTCAAAGTTTTTGCTTTTCCTGTAAACTCAAACTGCTCAGTTAAATTATAATTATGAGTTCCCATTTATTCTTGCTTTTCTATTGTATTTTTTGTAATTGTTGAACATACATCACTACTTTCCATCTCTCTTCAGGAGACAGCTGTGAAGCATGCGAGCCCATATTGTTTAAACCATACATAATTGTATGATAGATTTTACCGGCAGACAAATCTTTCATGAGACCTCCTCTTGAAGAGGCGGCATCACCATGATAAGCAGGTACACCAGTAAATTTCTCAATCTGTACCAGGTGCCCTTTTCCATCCCCTTTATCACCATGACAAGGTGAGCAGAAAACAGTAAAGTAATGCTTACCAGATACCAAATTCGCTTCTGTCAAAGGCAATGGGTTCACCAGGTTTTTACCTGCTGCCTCGTAACCTTCTTTGGTATTTGCATATTCATATTTTACAAATCCTACGGGATCTGTATTTGGCGGAGGTGTCTGCGCCGTCTGACCGTTTGCAAAGTTCTTATTCGGCTGATCCGGATTGTAAGCAATAGGATCATACATGTTCCTTGCATATTCCAAGCCAGTACTGCGTTTATTTCTGCATGATGAAAGAGACACAGCTACAGTGAATGCAAAAAACGCCACACATACTATTTTAGTCTTATTCATAGCTAATATACTTCCTTTCATTATATTTTACTTCTAAAGCACCTGCGTCCTTTAATAAACCATCAATTTTGCTGTGTTCAGCATTTTCCTTCGCATCTATAGCGATAATAAACCGGTCATCAGTTGCTCTCAGATCCATTACCCTTGGTGCTCTTCCCGGGAACAGATGCGTAGAAGCATAATAAGAACCCACTAAACCAAAAGCACAGAACAAAATGGTCAACTCAAAAGTAATCGGAATAAAATCCGGTAAAGCAAAGTGAGGCTTTCCACCTATATTAACCGGCCAGTCCCATGCAGCAGCATAGTAAACAAAGCTAAGCATGGTCATTGTTCCGGTAATTCCAAAACAAAATGCAGCGATATCCAACCGGGAACGTTTAACTCCTAATTTAGCCTCAATACCGTGGATCGGCATTGGGGTATATACATCATGTATCTTAATATTATTCTCCTGCAACTTTTCGATGCCGTGCATCATTTCGTCAGGATCGCCAAAACTGCCTAAGATATATTTGATATTACTCATCGTTATATTTTTGCGTATTCTTCTTGTTTAACACTATCGAACTTCTCTAAGGACTCAACATATTCCTTAACTTGTTCTTTTTCTAAGTGACCATCTTTGATCAACTCCAATTTAGCCTGCTCACTCGCGCTCTTCAGCAATAACTTAACCTCGGCAATTGCAATAGAAGGTAATACCCTTAAGAACAACAGGAACAAGGTAAAGAACAAGCCGATAGATCCAACAAACACACTTACATCAACCCAGGTTGGATAGAACATTGCCCAGCTTGAAGGAAGATAATCGCGGTGTAATGAAGTTACGATAATTACGAAACGCTCAAACCACATACCGATATTCACTACAATAGATAAAATCCAGGTTGCAGGAATGCTGGTACGGATCTTTTTGAACCACAACAGCTGTGGAGAAATTACGTTGCAAGTCATCATCATCCAGTATGCCCACCAGTAAGGACCAGTAGAACGGTTGATAAATGCATATTGCTCATACTCAGAACCTGAGTACCAAGCGATAAAGAACTCTGTTAAATAAGCAACACCCACGATAGAACCTGTAAGAATGATAATTTTGTTCATCGATTCAATGTGGAACATGGTGATGTAATTCTCAAGCCCTAATACTTTACGTGCCACCAATAGAAGTGTTAACACCATCGCAAAACCTGAGAAGATTGCCCCGGCAACAAAGTAAGGAGGGAAAATCGTGGTATGCCATCCTGGAATTACTGAAGTTGCAAAGTCCATGGATACAATCGTGTGTACAGAAAGTACAAGTGGTGTAGAGATACCGGCTAAGATTAAAGACACAGCCTCAAAACGCTGCCATGTTTTAACATTACCTGTCCAGCCAAAAGAAAGAACAGTATATACTTTACGCTTTACACCAACTGCACGGTCACGGATTGTAGCGATATCCGGTAATAAACCTGTATACCAGAATAATAAGGATACAGAGAAATAAGTGGAGATTGCAAACATATCCCATACCAGCGGGGAGTTAAAGTTTACCCATAGAGATCCGAACTGATTTGGCAACGGAAGCACCCAGTAAGCCAACCATGGTCTACCCATGTGAGACACTACATAAGTCGCTGCACAAATAACGGCGAAAATTGTCATCGCCTCTGCGGAACGGTTAATTGAATTCCTCCAGTTCTGGCGGAAAAGCAGCAATACAGCCGAGATCAAAGTACCGGCGTGACCAATACCAACCCACCATACGAAGCCGGTAATGTCCCAGGCCCAACCTACTGTTTTATTTAAACCCCATGCACCGATACCATTCCAGAAGGTGTAACTTACTGCTACAACCCAAAGTAAAGCCCCCAGTGCGGAAACGATAAAGCCTATCCACCATGCCTTATTCGGCTTATTCTCTACCGGTGTTAAAATATCATCCGTAATCTTTGCATACGTGATGTTATTTCCGGTGATTAATGGCTCTCTTAATATTGATTCGTTATGTCCTGACATATTATATTTTCTTTAATATCAGCTTACGCTTGTACTGTATCTGTATTTCTAATTTTTGTCATATATCCAACACCTGGTTGAACGTTAAGTTCTTCCAGAACGTAGTAAGTACGCTCACTGCGCAATGCTTTAGAAACTTCCGATTCCGGATCGTTACCATCACCAAAGATGATTGCATTTGCTGAACATGCTTCCTGACAAGCCATTTTAATATCGCCATCTTTCAACGGACGTTTTTCAATCTTAGCTTTCAGTTTACCTGCCTGTATACGTTGAATACACATAGAGCATTTCTCCATTACCCCTCTTGAACGTGTAGTTACATCTGGGTTAAGTACCAGCTGAGTGAACTCATTGTTCAGGTAATTGTCAAAACGCGAATCGTTCCAGTAGTTAAACCAGTTGAAACGACGTACTTTGTAAGGACAGTTGTTTGCACAGTAACGTGTTCCAACACAACGGTTATAAGCCATGTGGTTCAAGCCATCTGACGAGTGTACCGTTGCCAGTACCGGACAAACTGTTTCACAAGGTGCGTGATCACAGTGCTGACAAAGCATTGGCTGGTGAACAACCGTTACCTTATCCATATTTTCCATATGAGCAATTTCTTTCTCCTCAGTCACGCTCTTACCTTCTTCTTCGAAGCTATAATAACGGTCAATACGGATCCAGTGCATCTCTCTTCTTCTGCGAACCTCGTCACGGCCAACAACAGGAATGTTGTTTTCTACGTTACAAGCTACGATACAAGAACCGCAACCAGTACAAGCATTCAGATCGATTGCCATAACCCAGTTGTTACCTGGTTTCTCATATTTATCCCATAAATCATAAGATTTATGTTTTTCACCATGGTTACCTGAACCAGCAGCAGGATCTTTTACATATTCTTTAAAAGTTGCCTCGCGGATGATATTTCTTCCTTCAAAAGAATAGTGTGTTTGTGTTTGTGCAAGTTCATAAGTTGAACCTGTTTTAGAAAGGCTTACCGTAGTTGCATATTGCAAGGTTCCGTTAGTAAAGCTTACAAAAGGGAAAGCATTCTTACCCACATTATCCCCCGCCTTACCTACTTTTGTACGTCCGTAACCCAGAGCAATAGAAACTGTTCCTACAGCTTGTCCCGGCTGGATCAATACAGGCAATTCAATTGTATATCCATTTGCACCTTTAACAGATACAACGTCAAATTCTTTGAAACCTAATTTTTCAGCAAATTTAGGCGCGATAGCTACATAGTTGTCCCAGGTTACTTTAGAAACCGGATCAGGTAATTCCAAAAGGAATGCATTATTTGCATGTTTACCATCACGCATCGGTACACTTTCATAAACCTGCAACTCAATATCTTTAGCTAAAGCTTTAGAACTGTTCGAGATAGATTGCGCAACAGCAGCCAGTGATAAACTGAAGCTATAAGCACCTGCAGATTTTGCATTAGCAGAGAAAGCACCTGTCTGCAACAACTCGTTCCATGTTTTGCCCAAAACAGGCAAAATATTTTTCTCCCAGTTGTTACGAACATATTGATAATATTCCTGAACAGGACCATTAGACCAAACCAATAAACTTTGCTCTGCCTGACGGGAATTAAATACCGGGTTAATCGTTGGCTGTATTACAGAATAATATCCTTCATAAGCATTTGCATCGCCCCATGATTCCAGATAGTTCTGATTTGTTGCAATAACATCACACAAGGTAGAAGTCTCGTCTTTTCTATCGGAGAAAGAAACTTTTAATCCTACTTTAGATAAAGCATCTGTAAACGCTTTAGAATTAATAGCATCATAAGCAGGGTTGCTGTTCAGGAAGAAAACGGCAGCTACTTCGCCCCTGTTCATTTCATTGATCAGTTCTGCAAATTCAGCATCATTTCCTGAATAACGCTTACAAGGATTATCAAGATCAATTGTTGTTCCATAACTGCCAATAGCAGCATTGATCGCATTGACAAGGATCTGTGTAGATACATCATTCGATCCGGAAACCACAAGAGATTTTCCTTTGTTCATTAACAATTCTTTACCTACCAATTTCAATGCTTTATCTGCACTTGTGTTGTTTGGCAAAGATCCACCAGGAAGATTATTTCCAGTGATGGTATTATATAAGGTAATTAATGCAGGTCCTTCTTCAGATAACTTAATTGGCAAACGCGTATCAGCATTTGTACCAGTTAAACTCATCCCAGCCTCAAACTGGAAGTGACGTGACATTTTTCCTTTTGCTAAGGTTTTATAATTTCTGTTAGAGATATACTGGGCTGTAAATTCTTCACCACTGATCCAGGTACCTAAAAAGTCAGCTCCGAAACTTACGATCAGATCTGCTTTATCGAAATTATATTTAGGAATTACAGCCTTACCGAAGCTATTTTCGTTCGCTTTAATGATACCGGTATAAGAAACCGCATCATATTGAACATGTTTTGTATTTGGATAAGCCGCAGTAAAATCAGCTACAACATTTTTCGTAGAAGGACTGCTTACAGATGAAGAAACGATACGGATCTTCTTTCCTGAAGCCTGAACCTTATTCAGTTCACCCTTAACAAACTCATCTACCTTAGCCCATGTGGTCTCATCGTTCTTTAAAACAGGTGCTTTAAGTTTTGAAACATCATAAAGATCCAGAACAGAAGCTTGAGCCTGTGCGTCAGTACCACAATTGAATTCACCGGCATTAGGATTTGGTTCAATCTTAATTGGCCTTCCTTCTCTTGTCTTTACTAATACACTTTGTCCATTATAAGTGGACACATAATAGTTAGGTATACCCGGAACAACCTCTTCTGGTTTTACTAAATAAGGAATTGATTTTACAACTGGTGTTGGCTGACAAGCCGCAAGAGTTACAGCACCTAAACCAAAACCTAACGCCTTTAAAAAGTCGCGGCGAGGAGTTACTGTACTTAATCCTGCTTCATTTAAAACATCTTCTATTGGAAGTGGCTCAGCAAATTCGTTTTTGTTGTTTTCAACAAAATCCGGAGTGTTTTTATACTCTTCTAGGCCTTTCCAGTATTTTTTATTGCTTTCCATTTAAGCTTTATTACTGTTTATCGAACGTTCTTTTTTAACTAAACTCTCTATTAATAGTGACATTTACCACACTCTAAACCACCAAGGGCAGCAGGCGTAATTTTTTCGCCTTTTTTGATCTTCTCATGCGCTTCGATGATCTTTGTATAGAATGCATTATCCTTCACATCCAATTTGGTATCTTTATGACAGTTGATACACCATTTCATCGTTAAAGGAGAATACTGGTAAATTTCTTCCATTGTATTCACAGGACCGTGACAAGCGAAACAAACCGGCTCATTTGGTTTTAAACCTTTTGCTTTACGGATTGCTTTCTCTGCAACAACAACGTGTTGGGAGTGATTGAAATAAGCAAAGTCAGGAAGGTTGTGTACACGAACCCACTCGATAGGTTTTTCCTTGGTTTTATCGTAAGTCATTTTGTCCGCATCGTATCCAAGAGCGTTATAGATTTTCTGGATCTCAGGAGAAATGTTACCATCATGGTTATCTCTTGCCTGAACCTGTTTGTGACAGTTCATACAAACATTCAATGAAGGTATAGATGCATTTTTAGATTTGAATGCACCTGAGTGACAATACTGGCAATCGATCTGATTCGTTCCAGCATGCAGTTCGTGAGAGAACTTAATTGGCTGAACCGGCTGATAACCTGTATGAACACCTGTATTCCACATTCCCATCCATCCAAATGAACCTAGTGTAATCACCAGACACAGGATAAAGAAGAAAACGAATTTCTTGTTTTTAAATAAGACACCTAAACCAGTAGCCAGGGAAACTTTTTCTTCCTCAACCACCTCAATACCTTGTTTCTTAAGAATCAGGCGCTCCAGCATTTTAATTGCGCGGCCCAATACAACAAGAACAACGATAGAGATCAGGATAATCGCAACCACACCAGCAAGAGAGAAGTTTGATACTTCTTCCTGAACAGCCGGTCCGGCTTTATCACCTTCTTTTTTAGGCTCACCTGCTTTTACATAAGCAAGGATACTTTTAATTTGCTCCGGAGTCAGCGAAGGAAATGCAGTCATCTCTGCATTTGGATTCCATTTAGAAGCCTCAACAGCTTCTTTGTCTCCCGAAGCGATAAATGCAGGTGCATTGTTAATCCACTTCAACAAGAATGCCTCACTTTTCGTTGGCACTATTGTTTGTAAAGCAGGTCCGGTCATATCACGGTCTAAAGCGTGACAAGAAGTACATTTTTCCTTAAAAATTTTCCTTCCTTCTGCTGCATCCTGTGCCTGTGTACCAGAAACGATTAAAACAGATAGAGCCGTTAACATGAATGCCGACTTCCAAACTCTTCTAATGATCAATGAGATATTCCTCATAATGAGTATTTTATA
>NZ_QAIL01000236.1 GCF_003061025.1 Pedobacter sp. HMWF019
CCAAATCCTGTTCAATGCTTTTTCAAAAGGAGGTACCTCACTGTACAGCGATGCTGATTTTCAAAGTGCAACCAATGCTGCAGGTGCAGTGGCTGCGGGTGGTGTAGGAAATTACAATTCTACCCAATTGGATAAGTTTCTTACAGGCAAGCAATTGGGTGTAGGTCCATATATTGGAGAGCGTACACAAGGGTTTAATGGTAGTGCAACGCCAAAGGACTTGGAAACTGCGCTTCAATTGATTTATGGTTACTTCACAGAACCCCGCAAAGATGAGGAAATCTTTAAAGGACTAATAGCTAATGCAAAATCAGGTCTGGCAAATCGTGGCGATGATCCGAATAAGGTATTTAGTGATACTGTAAATGCTGTACTGAGTAATTATAATATCCGCCGCACCGGGCCTAGCCTGGAAAAAATAAACCAGATTGATCTGGATAAGGCATTGCGCATCTATAAAGAACGTTTTGCTGATGCTTCTGGGCTTACTTTCACTTTTGTAGGAAGTATTGACGAAGCAACAATAAAACCATTATTGGAAAAGTATGTGGGCTCTTTGCCTTCAAACGGACGTCAGGAAGAAGCAAGAGATTTGGGTATTCATATCCCTGAAGGAAAGATCTCTAAAACAGTATATAAGGGAACAGAACAAAAATCAACTGTATATATGGTGTTTTCCGGGCCTTTCGATTATAGCTATGAAAATGATGTGAAAATGGAAGCTTTAAAAGAAACATTGGAAATCAGGATGTTAGAACGATTGAGAGAAGAGGAAAGTGGTGTATACACCCCAAGTGTACAAGTAAGCACCTCGAAGTATCCTCAGAGTAGATTCAGTATGGTCATTTCTTTTGGTTGTGCTCCTGGTAATGTAGAACGTCTGATTGCTTCTGCACTGGATGAAGTAAAGAAAGCGGGTAAAAATGGCCCCTCAATGGAAAACATCAATAAATTTAA
Organism: Pedobacter sp. HMWF019; assembly: GCF_003061025.1. Classification (GTDB taxonomy): domain Bacteria; phylum Bacteroidota; class Bacteroidia; order Sphingobacteriales; family Sphingobacteriaceae; genus Pedobacter. Next base: position 958 of record NZ_QAIL01000236.1, read on the forward strand.
AGCAGAAGACCGGAGAAGCAGGGAAACAGGATTAAAGACCAATAATTTCTGGTTAAACTACCTGAACGGACAGATGATTAATAATGAACCTTTGAACCAGGTTAATGATTATGATGCTGCGATAGGTAAAGTTACAGTGTCCAGTCTGAAAGACATCGCTGCAAAATATCTGAATGGAGATAATTACATCAGACTTGTCTTGTCTCCTGAGAAATAATTTTACCAAGACAAAGTGAAAAAGAGCCTGATCATGATTTATGATACAGGCTCTTTTTTTTCAAAATATCCCTGATTCCATACTGAATTACTATCCTCAGGAATAAACAAGAAGACAAGAAATGTTGTTCATTTGAAAATGAACTAAATGAACAGTATAATATAGAAAGTTCATTTCTATATTAGAAAACACTTCTATTG
>NZ_QAIL01000237.1 GCF_003061025.1 Pedobacter sp. HMWF019
CCCTTCGAGATTAAAAATTATGCAGTTGATTCATACTGCATTTTGTATCGCCATTTGCCTGTTTTCTGCCGTTGTGTTTTCTCTTGTTAAAGATAACCTCCACCTGAATGCTGCTTTCGGTCAGGATGATAACCTTTATCCCCTATTTCCCGTACTGGCCATACTTGCAGTGCTTACCGGAACTTTTTTATTCAGGAAGCAGCTCTCTGCACTCGAAGATACCCTTAGTGGTGAAGAAAAGGTAATCAGGTATCAAACGGCTTTTATCATGCGGTCTGCCTTCTTTGAGGGTGCAACTTTAATGAATATCGTAGCGTTTTTAATTAGTGCTAACCTTGTCTTTTTCATTGTTGCCGCCGCCATCTTTATCGCCTTTCTACTCACAAGGCCAACCCGTACCGGGCTTTCGGAAGCGTTAAAGCTCGGCTATGAGGATACTGAAAAATTATAATTCTGTGATATTTTTCTGTGTACCTTTGTGCCTCAATGGAATACAACGTTCATACTTTGCCTAATGGCATCCGCCTGCTTCATGTCCCTTCAGCATCTGCCATCTCTCATGCCTGTATCATTGTTAACAGTGGCTCAAGGGATGAGAAAGAAGAACAATCAGGCTTAGCACACTTTATAGAGCACCTGATCTTTAAGCGTACAGAAAAGAGAAATACCAACCAGATCTTAAATCGCCTGGAAAGCGTAGGAGCAGATCTGAATGCTTATACAACAAAAGAATATACCTGCATCCACGCTTCTTTTTTAAATCCGTACCTGGACAGGACCATAGAATTGTTTAACGATATTGTTTTTCATTCTACTTTTCCGGAGGAAGAACTGGATAAAGAGAAAAGTGTGATCCTGGATGAGATATCCTCTTACCTGGACCAGCCGGAAGAAGCCATATACGATGACTTCGAAGACATGGTCTTTGCCGGACATCCACTTGGCCGCAATATTCTTGGTACTGCAGAGAGTGTAAGCCGTTTGTCTAAAAAGGACATAAGGGAATTCATGGCGGAGAACTACCACACGGATAAGATCGTGATCGCGGTGATCGGGAATTATGCCTTCCAAAAAATGGTGAAAATTGGAAGCCGGTATTTCGAAGATATTCCACAAAATTTGCATGCCAACACAAGATTAGCCCCGCTCTCGGCCAAGCCTGTCATAAAAAATCATCAAAAGCCCATTACCCAGGCACACGCTGTTCTGGGTATGCCTGCGTATTCTATTTATCACCCCAAGAAAACAGGTTTACTCCTGTTGAACAATTTGGTTGGCGGAACCGGAATGAGCTCGGTTTTAAACCTGCAAATTCGTGAAAAATACGGAATTGCCTATACCATCGAAACGAGCTACAGCCCATTGAGCGACACGGGCATCTTTACCCTGTACTTTGGAACAGATAAGGAAAAAGTTAATAAAGCGCTTTCCCTGATCTATAAGGAATTTAAAAAATTAAGAGAACATCCCCTCACAGAGGTTCAGCTGCAAAAGGCCAAGAACAAATTTATCGGTCAGATTGCCCTTGGTGAGGAAAACCGTATCGGGTTGATCATTTCAATGGCCAAGAGCTTGATTGATCATGATAAAATTGATGATCTCCAAACCGTTTTTAGCAAAATTCAGGACGTAAGCCGGATGGAAATGGCCGATATCACCAATGAAATCCTGGACGAAAGGAATCTTAGTGCCCTAACTTTTTATCCTTTAGGGTAATATTTGTATTTTTGCAGTATGAAGTTACCAATTGTAGCCTATGGCGATCCGGTTTTAAGAAAAGTCTGCGTAGATATTGAAGAGACTTACCCAGATTTACAACAACTCATCAGCAATATGTTTGATACCATGTATGCTGCCAGCGGAGTTGGATTAGCAGCACCTCAGATTGGCCTGCCAATTCGTATGTTTATCGTAGATACAGGCGCAGACGAAGACGAGAAAAAAGGTTACAAAAAGGTTTTTATCAACGCTGAGATCCTGGAAGAGACAGGCGAACCCTGGGCTTTTAACGAAGGCTGCTTAAGTATTCCTGATATCCGTGAGGACGTGATGCGTAAACCAAACATCCGCATTAAATACCTGGATAAAAACTGGGTAGAACATGAGGATGAGGTAACAGGTATGCCTGCCCGTGTGATCCAGCATGAATATGACCATATTGAAGGCAAATTGTTTACCGACAAACTGAGCATTTTAAGAAAAACCATGCTGAAGTCCAAACTGGATTCCATTTCCAAAGGAAATGTGAGAACGGACTACAAAATGCGTTTCCCTAAACAGAATAAAAAGAGATAGATTATAAATCTAAAAGAAGATGAGAACATTTAGTTTTCATCTTCTTTCCTTGTTTTGTCTCCGCTAAAGATTTGCTGCATCAGCTTGCCCCAGGCAAATGGATTTAGCAGGGGATTGGTTTGTACCATATTTTTATTGAGCGCCCTGTCGTGGTTTAAACGCCAGTTCAGACCGGATATCTCACCCGCATCTCTCGGAAGAGTTACCATCATTCCTCCAATACTTTTTGAGGACAGGTTCTTCCTGGCAATTTCTACATCGTCATCTGCAATCTTCATAGAAAGGAAGTCTTTTGTAAATTCTTCTACGGTTGCCCATGGGTATACCCTTACTGTAGGCAGGTAAATGATCTCTGCCTTCATTTTAACCAGGGCGGTGTATTTCTCTTCTTTAAGGTCTTCAGGAATGATTACCTGAGCCTTGGTAAAACCTACAGCTGTATAATCAATGGTATCGCCCGGATGCGCCACAAAAGAAAAGTAACCTTTATAGTTTGCGGAACGCTGTTCCCGGGTATTCATATTGGTCACCGTTACATAGGGCACAACTCTGTTGCTGTCCACATCAGTAATGATTCCGGAAAATTGAATCAGTCTTTTGCGTGCAGGCTCCGGCTGTTGAGCAAAAGCACTGATCACAAAAAAGGTCAGCAAAAAAGTGAATACGTACTTCATATTACAAAAGTAGCGGTAATTACGCCAAGCGATGGTTAAATTGTGTTAAAAGATTTATACGGGTTCTGCCAGGTTAATGGCAACCACCGAAGTGATTTCCGGAACAGCCTTCATAATTGCCTGCTCAATCCCGGCTTTCATGGTCATAAAGCTCATTTTGCATGAACCACAATTTCCTAATAACTTTAATTTCACCACTTTATCTGATGTAATTTCATCTATAGCAACATCCCCTCCATCTGCAATTAAATAAGGGCGGATGGTTTCTAATGCCTGTTCTACTTGCTCTGTTAAATTCATCTGTGTTTATCTTTTTCTAATCTTAAATATAAAAATACTAATTATTTAGCAAAAACCGGCTGCGCATTATTAATCGCCACCTGCTGTGCTACTTTCCCGGCTATTTCAGAAAACGTTGCTGAAAGGATGCTTTCTTTGTTCAGTGCTACCGGAGCACCGCTGTCACCACCTTCGGTAATGCTTTGAACAATCGGGATCTCACCAAGGAAAGGTACTTCAAAGGATTCAGCAAGTACTTTTCCGCCATCTTTTCCAAAGATATAATATTTATTCTCAGGCAGTTCATCTGGTGTAAAATAAGCCATATTTTCAATCACGCCCAATACCGGAATATTGATTCCCGGCATTTTGAACATCGCCAGTCCTTTTCTGGTGTCTGCCAGGGCAACCTGCTGCGGTGTCGTTACAATAACGGCCCCGGCAATTGGAAAACTCTGTGTAATGGTGATGTGAATATCTCCTGTACCTGGAGGAAGGTCTACGATCAGGTAATCCAGTTCACCCCAGTCTGCATCGTTGAACAATTGTTTTACCGCGTTGGAAGCCATAGGCCCCCGCCATGGCACAGGCTGATCCGGATCTGCAAAAAAACCAAGCGACAATAGTTTTATGCCATATTTTTCGATCGGCATGATTAGCGTTTTACCATCTTCTGTTTCCCTTGCTCCTGGTTTAGCGCCTGTAAGCCCAAACATGGTTGGAACCGAAGGCCCGTAAATATCTGCATCAATCAGACCGGTTTTCGCACCATTTGCAGCCAGGGAAACGGCCAGGTTACTGGCGACCGTTGATTTACCAACCCCTCCCTTTCCAGAAGACACCAGGATGATGTTGCGGATGGCGCTCAACTGTGTGGAATCTGCAGGTTTGGTTACCCTGGAAGTAATGTTAATATGTACCTCTGCGTCCTGTGCCACAAAATGCTTTACTGCATTGATACAGGCATTCTTCAGCATGTCTTTTAAAGGGCAGGCAGGCGTGGTCAGTTCTAAGGTAAAACTTATATTTTTATTGTCTATTTTCAGGTCCTTAATCATGTTCAGCGTAACCAGATCTTTTTTAAGATCAGGATCTTCCACATGGCTAAGCGCCTTCAAAACTTGTTCGTTTGTAATTATCATTATTCAAAATTAACAAAACCCTTGTACAATTAATTGATTTTAGGGTTTTTAAGCGTAATTTTAACACGAAATAAACATTTGTGTTTAACGTTTAAGCAATAAACATCTATATTACAGCATGCATCTACCGCAAATCAAGGTTCCCAAGAAATATATAAAAATTGGCGCATGGGTGTTGGGAGGGATTTTGGTCATCCTTATCATCGCCGGCTCCATTGCTTATAGTAAAAGAGCTGAACTGCTTAAAAAAATGATGGCCAAAGCCATTAGCAAGGCCGACAAAGATTATGGCCTCGCCATAAAAATAGGTTCAGCCGGTTTCAGCGGCCTAAGCACGGTACATATGACCAATATTTCGGTGGTCCCTAAGGATAGAGATACCCTCTCTACTGTTTCCGATATGACCATTGGTGTTAAGCTCTTTCCGCTGTTGTTTGGTAATGTAAAACTTTCTGAAGTGAACTTGAATTCCGGAAAAATCACGATTGTTCGAAGGGATTCATTGACCAATCTGGATTTTATACTCAAAAGGAAAAAGAAGGACAGTACAGAAAACAAGTCTAAGCTGGACCTGGGCGACCTGGCGCACAACCTGTTGAACCAGGTATTATATAAGATCCCTGACGACATGAAAATCCGCGACCTCCTGTTGCAGTTCAATGATAATGATACCAGTAAACTCCAGTTTTTAACCACTACTGCTACGATCGATAACGGAGACCTCAAATCAACCATTGTGGTGAACAATAAAGAGGCCATCTGGCACGTGAACGGAGTGGTTAAACCCGGGAAGAAACAAATGGATGTATCTTTCTTTGCCGAAGGTAAAAAGGTTGAGCTTCCGTATCTGAACAGAAAATTAAATGCGAAATTGAGCTTTGATACCATCCGGACAGAACTCAAAGATGCAGATTACAGCGGAGATGCTTTCCGGATCAAAGGTTCCTGGGCTGTGAAAAACCTGCTGATCAACCATCCTAAGATCGCTTCTAATGACATCATCGTTCCTGATGCCAGGATTGATGCAGAAGTTCTGTTTGGAAAGAACTATGCAGCGCTGGACAGCAACTCGACAGTGCATTTGAAGAACGCTACTTTTCATCCTTTCTTAAAGTATACCCTATCTCCGCATAAAATCTACGAGGTAAAAGTACATGCAGATGAACAGGAAGCCCAGGGCATTCTCAATGGTTTTCCGGAAGGCTTATTTGAGTCGCTGGAGGGCTTGAAAGTGAGTGGAAAGGTAAAATATGACCTTAATTTCTACCTGGATACTTCTATCCCGGACAGTGTAAGGTTCAATTCTACCTTAACGCCTGTAAATTTCCGCATCACCGGCTGGGGCAAAACAAACCTGCAGAAGATCAACAGTACTTTCGTTTATACACCCTATGAGTATGGTAAGCCTATGCGTGACATCACCATTGGCCCTTCAAATTCAAATTACACCCCACTCTCCGAGGTATCCAGCAATTTTAAAAATGCCTTACTGACCGCAGAAGATCCTTCCTTTTTTACCCATAAAGGTTTTGTTATGGAATCTATACGGAAATCTTTTGCGGTGAATTTTAAAGAAAAGAAATTTGTTCGGGGCGGAAGCACCATTTCCATGCAACTGGTCAAAAACGTATTCCTGAGCAGAAACAAAACCCTTGCCCGGAAAGCAGAGGAAATTCTGATTGTATGGCTTATTGAAAACAACCATCTGGTTAGTAAACAGAGAATGCTGGAAGTCTATTTCAACATTATAGAAATGGGCAAAAACATTTATGGTATAGGTGAGGCCTCTAGGTATTATTTTGGCAAAACACCTGCTTCTTTAAGTATCGGAGAAGGAATTTTCCTGGCCAATATTGTGCCCAGACCAAAAATCGCTTTGTTTAAATTCCGCGGAGATGGGGGCCTTAAGGATTATTTGTATCCATACTTTAAATACATGGGCAATATCATGGCCCGGCGGGGACTTACCCCTTCAGATACCAGCGGGTATGGATTCTATAACGTAAGGCTTCGGGAAGGCCTGAGACAATATCTGTTACCGGATTCTACCAAAGTAGATACGACCGCTTATGATAATGATGACCCAATGCCAGCCATTGAAACTCATGACGAATCAAAAAGTTTATTTGATCGTATATTTGGGTCGAAAAAAGATAAAGACACCACGTCCAGATCATCTTCCAAAACAGATACCCTTCAGAAAACGAAGAAACAGCTCAGACAGGAAAGACGGGAGCAGCGAAGGCTGGAAAAAGAATTGGAGAAACTAAAAAAGAACGGCGGATAACCTTGCAATACACCTAATGAAGCATACTGTTCAAGTAGAAGATAAAGAGTTTGAGATCCTGCTGGAAAATGACCAGATCAGTAAACGTACCAGATTGATTGGTATCCAGCTCAACGTAGATTATGAAAATCGCTGTCCCATTATTATTGGGGTGCTCAACGGCAGTTTTCTTTTTATGGCAGATCTGATTAAGGAACTGAACATTCCTTGTGAAGTGGGATTTATACGGGTTTCCTCGTATAAAGGCACTTCGACCAGCGGCGAAGTGAAAGAGGCTTTTGGTTTGCCGGATACACTTCACAACCGCGATGTAATTATTGTAGAAGATATTGTGGATACAGGACATACGTTAAAATTCATCCTGGAAAAGGTCTATCAGCAAAGTCCTGCCTCGGTAAGGGTATGCTCATTATTGTTTAAACCTGCTGCATTACTCGAACCGGTCAAGGAACTGGAATATGTTGGCTTTGAGATCCCGAATGAATTTGTAGTGGGCTATGGACTGGATTATAATGGCTTAGGAAGAAATCTAACACATATTTACCGGGCAACTGACTAGCTAATCATCCGGCATTTTATCTTTTCTACCCGCGATATGCATAGAGGTCAGATAATTTTACCAATTTTGCAAAAAAATTTTTAACCAATGACGATACATAAAGAAGGTTATACAACAATCGCAGTTACCTTACTGTTTATTTTTGTTTTAAATGCTTTTATAGATTATAGGTATGCAGACCTGACCTGGCTGCGGTGGTTCATTTATATCTTTTCTTTTGCCCTGTTTGTAATTGTACTGCAGTTCTTCAGGAACCCAAGCCGGGCATTTGCCAGGAACGATCAGTCCATTATTTGTCCTGCAGACGGTAAAGTGGTGGTGATAGAGGAAACAGAAGAAGGAGAATACTTTAAAGACAGAAGACTTCAGGTATCTATTTTTATGTCCCCGGTGAACGTTCACATCAACAGGAACCCAATCTCTGGTGTTGTTAAATTTTTCAAATACCACCCAGGCAAGTATTTAGCGGCATGGAACCCTAAATCGTCTACAGAAAACGAACGTACTACAGTTGTTGTAGAGCATGCAAACGGAACTCCTGTATTGTTCAGACAGATAGCCGGTGCATTGGCCAGAAGGATTGTATGGTATGTTAAAGAAGGCGATCAGGTAGAACAAAGCAAAGAGTTCGGATTTATTAAATTCGGATCGAGAGTGGATATCTTCCTGCCCCTGGGTACCAAAGTTAACCTGGAGCTGAACCAGGTGGTTAAAGGCGGAATTACAGTATTGGGCGAGCTGTCTTAATCATGGACAAGCGCTTTATGGCGCTGCTCTCCAAATCAAATAGATATAAAAAAGGCGCAAACTGATTTGCGCCTTTTTTATTTGCACTGCTTTCCGTTTTAGATTTTTATTCTTAAGCGCTTTTAAGCCTTTTCAAGACCGACAGACTATTTTGCCAGACTACTTGTCGCAAAACGATCAAAGTTCCTTATAGAGCTTTAAAGCAAACAAAAAAACCTCCCCGATAATATCGGGAAGGCTATTATATTTTTTAAGAGTAAATTAAACTCTTTTGGATTTAATACGGGCAGCTTTACCAGTAAGTTCACGCAGGTAGAACAATTTCGCTCTGCGTACTTTACCGTGGCTGTTCACTTCAACCTTATCAATATTTGGCGAGTTAACAGGGAAGATACGTTCCACACCTACACCATTTGACATTTTACGAACTGTAAACGTTTCATTAGCACCTACGCTATTACGTTGTAACACTACGCCTTGATAAATTTGGATACGTTCCTTATTACCTTCGCGAATTTTATAGTGAACACTCACTGTATCTCCTGATTTGAATGCAGGAAATTCATTTTTTACGATTACCTGCTCTTCAACAAATTTTACTAAATCCATGATTTTAAGCTATTAAGCCGACTTTCTGTTGTTTAAAAATCGGACTGCAATATTAGGAAAATTATTTTAGAAATAAAAGGGATTTTTATTTTTTTCCACATTCTTTGAAATTTCCACAAATAAGGCTACAGGATTCGGGCCTTCAGGAAGTTTCATTCCTTGCTGACCTCAACAGCTCTTTTAAAGTACTGACTTTGCAGGAGGTATTAGAAAGTCCTCCTGGTTCCATCTCAAATAAAGCCTCAAGCAGCCTCACCTTTTCGTGAGGAATATCTGTCTTATCCTCTATTTTAATCTCCCTCCAGCAATAAATGGTATTCAGGGAAACATTTAGTACTGACTGTAGAATCTTTAGTGCCTGGCTATAATCCTTAGCCGGCAGATTTTCCAGGTATTCTGTGATCCTGTATTTCTTAAGCTCTTCCATAATTCATCAGTATTTCCCCTTTTTAATTAATGCTTTAAGCGGTTCCCCGGTCATACTGAAATTTTCCAGCTCTCCAGATTTAACCCCAAACAAAATTTCCAGCATTTTGACTTTCTCATAAGGGATATCCTGTGTATCGTGTAATTTGATCTTCCGGTAATTGTGAAACGTATTTACAGCCACATCTAAAACCTCGGGAATAATCCGAAGGGCAGCTTTATATTCTTTGACCGTCAATTTC
>NZ_QAIL01000238.1 GCF_003061025.1 Pedobacter sp. HMWF019
ATTTAGTTGTTTGGTTAATTGATTATTAATTTTCTTTCGTTTTTTTGGTTGGTTACAGCATAGGCGTTGATGTCTGCATAATTTAGCAACTTAATGAGTTTGTCTAAGCTCAGGTTTTTAGGGATTTTACCGCTGTAAGTAATTGGGTTCTTGTCTTTATTGTATTCGATATCAATATCGTACCATCTGGATATCTGCCTTATGATCTCCTCCGAATTGGTTCCATCAAAACAGAATAATCCTCTGGTCCATCCAATGACATTGCTGGCATCTACCTGATGTTTCGAAAATTCGTGCTGGTTTAAGATGGTTTGTTGATTGGGTTGAAGAATGATGCTCTTTTTGTTTTGTTCATGCGGCGATACGCGGATAGAACCTTCGGCCAGGGTTGTCTTGACGGCATCTTCATTTTTATAGGCATTTATATTGAATTTGGTGCCTAGAACTTCGGTGGATTGCCAGTTGGTCTTCACAATAAAGCGGCTGTGCAATGCGGTTTTACTTACTTCAAAATAACCTTCGCCTTCTAGCTCGACAATTCGGTCTCCAGAGCCAAAGTTTTCAGGATAGGTGAGTTTGGATTCGGCGTTTAGAAATACTTTAGTGCCATCGGAAAGTACAATATGGTATTGCCCTGCTTTAGGTGTTTGCATGGTGTTTGTCCGGCTGCTTTTGTTGTCTTGTTGTTTTAAATGGTAGGTGATCTGACCGGATAGGTCTTTGTGGATCACGGTGTTGTCTACTGTCATGGATTGATTGTTCTCCAGATTGTCTAAGTTGATGATCTCTCCGCTGGACAAGGTAATGGTTGCTTTATTGGCTCCGGGACTTATAGCTGCAAGCTGGGCATCTGTCAGTGGCCTATATTTATCGCCGGTAACAAAGTGATTATAGGAAAAATAACTAATCAGGAGTAGGGATGCTGCAACGGATATTTTAGTCCATAATGGTTTAATTGAACTTTTCTTCGATGATTGTTCCTGGATAGAGTGTAAGAGTCGCTCTTTGGTTCTATGCTGTATATCGTTAATTTTTGTTTGCGAAATGGCTTCGGAATGATCAATTTGATCATACCAGGTGTATAATTCCTTTCTCTCCTCATCGGTTTCTTCACGACGAAAGTATTTGGTCAGTATGTTTATTATCTTTTTATTTATGCTCATCATGGGGCGGTCTGTAATAAAACAGGTCGGGTTTATTACTAGAGTGAGGTGAAAGGAGGCTAGCACCTAGTCTTTTTTTAAAAAAAAGTCAAAAGTGTTTTATGGGGATTTTAAATGCTTTTTTTCATTACTTTAACTGCACTTTCTAGGTCAAAATTAAGCTTGTGAAAAAGTAGATTATACTTTGGATCGTGGCAGGTTACAAACCACAATAGTTCTGACAGATAAACCCTGCCCACGCATTTGTTGTGCTGGTATACTGGCAGGAATTCTCCATCGTATTCTAACAGTACTTCTATGGCATCAACTACTAGCTGATCTGGATATAAATGTATCTGATCTTGCAAAAATGGATCACAGGATTCCTCTTCGATAAATGACATGATATTCATAAAACTATAAGATGGTAATAGTCAGTCAGGGAAATGATTCCTCAGTTTGCCTGCTCTGTTTTTTTGTTGATACTTTTGATTTGTTCGTCCATGTCATAAGCGGCAGCTAATAAATATTCTAGTAACTTGCTTTTTTCGGGATCGCCGTCGGGTGTATCTTTAATGATTTCTACAAGGGAAATGATCTTGGTTAGAGGAGAGCGAACTACATGTGACTGCATCCATGCGATCTCAAGAAGTTGCTGGGTTTGTTGTTTAATAGCCTGCATCTGAACAACTTTTTCGGTAATATCAAGACAGGCTCCAATCATTTCTATCGGTATTTCTTGGGCGTCCAATTTAAGTTTAGCCCAGGAGTGCAGGTAACGTTGCTCTCCATTTGGACGGATAATCCTTTCTTCGAATTCGATATCTTGCTTACTTTGCAAAATGTTTTCAATGATTTGTCGCACGCGATCCTGATCTTCAGGATGTAGTCTTTCAAGGTAGCTGGTAAAGGTTAGCTTAAAGTTCTTCGAGTCGATGCCATAAATTTCATATAGCGCAGGCGACCAACTAATGATATCATGCTGCAAATCCCAGCGCCAGTTCCCAAAGTGAGCCAGTTCCTGGCTTTGCAGCATAAGCAGATTGGCTTCGGTGATGGTTTCCGTTTTTTGTCGGTTCTCTATGATGATCTGCAGCAGAGCGGTAGCTCTTTCCATCACTTGCAATTCTTCTTCAGAGGGTGATCTGGTTTTTTGGTAGTACATAGCCAATGTAGCGATCACCTCCCCTTCAGAACCGATGATTGGGTTTGACCAGCAGGCACTCAGTTGATAATCTAAGGCTAGGGTGCGGTATTTTAGCCATCGATAATCGGTTGCGATATCACTTACAATGACTCGTTGCCCTGTCGCTGCCGCAGCCCCACAGGAGCCCTCACTGTTGCCTATTTGAAGGTCTGTAAGGGCATTTATATATTCAGCAGGTAAAGAAGAGGATATGCCGCTCATTAGTCGGTTGTTCTTGATGCGATGGATAGAACATTGCATTTGAGGAAACAGGGTTTCTAATCCACGCAAATAATTGAGCAAAACATCCTGAAGAGGTACAATGAGATCTGAATTCAGTCGTAGTACATCGCGTTCCAGTTGCTGCAGGCCCCTTAACGTTTCGGCTACAGTGTTGTCTATCATGATCCCCCTTAAAAGATATTCTCCATCTGGACGGCGGATGATTGAAACATTATCCTTAATCCATGTGATCTGTCCGTCGGATCTGATGATCCGGTATTCGAACACGCAATTTTTGACATTCCTGTTTTTTAATGCAGAATAATTTTCTATGACTTGTTGGTCTTCAGGATGTATACATGTTTTCCAAAAACCTGGCCAGGTAAGCCAGTCTGTCGCTGAAAAACCTGTAATATGTTGTACATGATCGCTGATAAATGTAAATCGTTCCATAGTGATATCAGCCTCCCAAATAATTCCCTCAATAGATTGTAACAGGGTATTTAGCTGTTCCAGGTTATTTTTCAATTCTTTCAGGTTGTTTAGGTTAACAATACATTGGCCTGTGATAAAACAGGTCGGTATTTAATAATGTGAGGCTGAAGAGGTGTAGCACCTAGTCTTTTTTAAAAGAAAAGTAAAAAGTGTAAATAGTGGCGAACGGACATCTTTAATTTTTTGATCGCTTTATTGATGTGGTTTTCTACAGTTGATTCGGAAATACCAAGTTGCTTGCTGATTTCTTTATTGGTGAGTTGTTGTTCGCGGCTGAGTTTGAAAATGATTCTACATTTTTCTGGAAGATTCTCTATTTCTTTGTGAACCGTATCCAATAGATAGCGATAATAAAAGCGGTCTTCCAAAGATTGGTCGTCGGACTGGAGGTCATAATCGGAAATGTCATCTATGTATTTAATACGGGTAGATTTTCGAATATGTGACATAATCAGATACCTGCATGACGAGTAAAGATAGGCATGAAGGGATTCTATTTCGTGGATTTTTTCTCTATTTTTCCAAAGGCTTAAAAAAAGGTCATGTATAAGATCTTCGGCAATTGTTTCGTCCGGAATCTTTTGAAGTATATGGCGAATGAGTGGCGGGGAAAGCAAATCGTAGAGAGCAGAAAATGCTTTCTGGTCGCCTTTAGAAATTAACACTAAAAGTGGCAGATAGCTATGTTCTGTACTACTTTTCATATCCGGGGTCTGGGCAAATGTAATAAATGTGTTATTAATATGATTGTACTTTTTTTATACGAAATGAAATTTATTGAATAATTTTTGTATTTATTTAAAATATGTTTTTCTGGCAGGAATTTTTTTTTCGAATTTATTTGTATTGGGTAGTTAAGTTATGGGTTGTTGAAAATATGTGAGAAACCCTGCACTTCTTTTCTCACTGGATCTTCCGCGAAGAGCTTCAGGCCCTGAGGTGTGAAAAGAGGTGCAGGGTTTTTTGGGGGAGGATGTCCGGGAAGGGAAGAGGTATGTTATTTGGTGATTTTAAGGAATAAGAGGAATTTGTATATGTTTATGATAATTTTTAACTTGCTTATTATCAGTAGTATTTTTTATTAACGCTCATCTTATGAAGGATCTATTTATCTCATTTTTAGTTGTTCTTTTTTTTATTGCAATGTCTGTGTGGTCTTATAAGAGCATCACTAGGCTGGAAGAATTGGATAATTACACCGGTAGGGTGAAGGTGGTTGGAATTAATAGTAAGCCTACTTCTTTTTCAACTACCGAGATGTTTTTTATGAAAATTCATGGATTGGAAGACACGATAGGAGTCTGGCATCCTATTGAGTATTATGATCATTTAACTCGAAGAATATCTGCCGGGGATCTTGTTACGGTTTACTTTAACAAGTTAAATATGCCTGACAGAATTAACTTAAAAACTCATCGGATCGAGAAAGATGGGGATGTTGTTTATAAACTTCCTGAGTTAAAATGGTTGGTATATGTAAGCGCCTTTTTTCTGATATTGGCTTTTATTGTAATTGTTGATGCTTTGTATAAGGCAGTGACTTCGGAATCGCTGATAGAAAAATTTATAATTGCATTATCGCAATGCACATTACGATAATCTGCATTGCGATAATTCAGATATAATATTATCAAGATTATACTAATGATAGTTACTTGCTTTCTGTCTTGTTACAGGAAGAATAGCCCAGTACTTATATCTGTCATTGCCATACCAGAATATGTTCGTTACAAGGGGTTTGACATCAAAATTGGTGTTATCGAAGGTCTGTTGGATGTGAGTTATCAGAAATATACAGCTGCATTATCAGAGGGACATTTGCAGGGGGTGGATAAGTGTCTTTCTCCTGAACGTTATGCTGAAATAGGAGCTGGCTTTATTTGTCGTTTCCCATTTCCTGAGGGGATCATCGTAAGTTTGTATCTTTGTATTAATAAATAACAAAAAATGGGACTAGCATCGCATAATAGAAAAGCCAATACTAAAGGTGTTGTGATAACAAAAAGTGCCGGGTTAATCAAATTGATTGATAATGGTATTCTTCGTATGAAATTTCAGGTGATATCTGATGCGGAATTAAAGCGGTATGAACACCCCAT
>NZ_QAIL01000239.1 GCF_003061025.1 Pedobacter sp. HMWF019
AAATAAAACTTATATAAGAATGGCCAAACCTCTGTTTTGATAAATTGTTAGCTTTACAAAAAATAGAATCATAAAATAACGCTTATGAAATTTTTCAAACTTTCGTCTCTTTTATTGGGGTTTTTGTCTTTAACAGGTTGTGTAGGAAGTATGAACCCGACTGGTGGAAATTCTACACCGGATTATCCTTATTTTATCACTACAGAACCGTTGGTTGTTAAAAAGATATCAGTTCCAAAAGGAACAAGACTAATTTATGAAGAGATACTTTTCAAAAAAGGAAAACAAGACAACATATTGAATGAGGGAAAACTCAGTACGATAGTGCTTCCAGACGGTAAAACCATAGATTGGGCTGGTGTTCCCGTCACTTCGATTACAAAATTTTTCAATTCGGAAATGCATGGATTTACAGTTTCTCCAAAATTTGATCAATTGACAAAGGACAAAAGAACTAAATTCTCTGAGTTGTGGGAAAGTTGCGGTGATGGTTTAGGAATTACAGTTAAAAACACAGACGATTGGTCCTTTAATACAAAGAACATTTCCGATGTTGAAAGTTGTAGTGTAAACTATCAGCGATATTTCAAGAAAGATGTTAGTCAACAGCTTTTTTTAGATGATGTCTATCACGAATTGATAAAAATCGGTTCAAAATAAATAGGATAGAGTTTTACAAATGCCAAATTGAATTCCAATGAGCTGATTTCGGAGCGGAAAGATTCTTCTTAAGAGCTAATCTCAAGCCTATATCCTTTGCCGCGTATAACAACAATGTTAATATTCGGATCAAATTCCAGTTTTTTTCTAAGTTTTGAGATGAACATATCCAGACTGCGCCCAACAATAACACCTTCATCTTCCCATATCTCTTTTTGCAGTCGGCTTCTATCTATGGTCTCATTGGGTGATAATGCGAAAATGCGCAATACACGGGTTTCTGTTCCGGTCAGGTCTATTGTTTTTCCATTTATGATGAGCTTTCTGTTTCTCGCATCGAACAGCACCGCACCTAAAGTTAACATATCCGTATACTGACCTTCAGGTAAGGCCCTTCGCGGCTTAACAGATCTCAAAAAAATAAAACCAACAAATGCTAAAAATGGCAGGCTGCCCAGAAGATATCCATTCTTTGCTGTATTTATTCCTGTTGGTTTGAATTTAATGTTGATCATATAACATGCCCTGGGTTGCTTCCTTCCTATGCATGCTATAACATCATCTTTTTTATTTTTGGATATCGCGTATCCATAGGCTACACTAGCGTTGCCACAGTTCAGAACGTTAACAATATAATCGCTTGTGAAGGGATCTTTGGCCAACAAATGCCGGATCGTATTCACCAGTGAGTCCGGTCTAAAAGTAAGATCATCCTCAAAGCTGATCTGGTATTCGTTTTCTGCGATCTTTTTAATCGGAAGTACCCGCGATGTACTGTCGCCCGATTGCAGGAGTATTTCATGTCCGATACGTCGGAGCAAAACTTCTTTTTTGGCGAAATCAAAGTCGTCATTGCCGGCCATACTGAAAGCTAAGCAGACTACAGAGATAAACGAGAGTATTATCAATCCGCACAGGTACTTGTGTTTCCCGGACAGGAGATTTCGGCTATCAAACATAATTTCAAGGTTTTATTTACAAAGTTTACATTTTTATTTACAATCTAAGTTCCTCAGGCCGAAAGATATCAAAGTAATTTCGCTGGATCAAATTGATAGAATATGAAAAATAAGAAAAACGTTTTTTACAGCCTGCTTATCATCCTTGCAGGAGTAATTTATCTCCCGGTACTGGCTCAGCAAAAAAATGGCACTCGAGATGTCGTTGAAACCAAAGGCATTGTCAATTCTCCCGAACCTAACCGAATCACTCGTAATATCATACAAGATAAAAAGGGCAACATTTGGATTGCTGCATTTGATGGTATTTTTCGATATGACGGAAAATCTTTCACCAATATTACAGATAAAGTGAGTTCGGCCCGCTTTTTTTCTGTTTTAGAAGATAGAAGGGGAAATTTCTGGTTCGCTTCTGTTGGTTCTGGAGTTTATTACTATAATGGGAAATCTTTTCGAAATTTTACAACAAAGGAGGGCCTTGCCAATGATCTGGTTACTAATATTTATGAAGATAAGTCCGGCAATATTTGGTTCGGCACTGAAGGCGGAGCAAGCCGTTACGACGGGAAATCCTTTCGGAATTTTAAAATGAATGAAGCTCCTCCTGTTACTCAGGCTGACTCTATCCATGTTTCATTTTACCAACATTCGCTTCCAGAAGTTCATTGGGTGCATAATGATGTTAATTCTATTATTGAAGATAAAACAGGGAAACTTTGGTTTGGCACAAGGGGCTATGCCCGCGTTTATGATGGAAAGACATTTACCATTATAACCAATAAAGACGGGAAACCTTTTGCGAACGTTCGTTCGATAATCAAGGATAAAAAAGGCAATATTTGGCTCGGCGGTAATGATGGCCTTTGGCGCTATGACGGCAATACATTTACCAATTTTACCCAGCGGTTTGTTGGTTATATTTACGAAGACAAAAAGGGCAATATCTGGACCAGCTCAGTAAGTACTAACGGCCATGATTGGGTACTTTCCCGGTATGATGAAAAGTCTTTGTCAGATCAAAAGCCCGTTGTAACCGAAATAACAAATAAACCAATGATTTTCGGGCTTTTAGAAGCTAAGGACGGAAGTATATGGTTTGGCGGTTTGAAGGGAGTGTATCGTTATAACGGAAAGGAAATCATGAAGATTTAAGCCTTTTTTCTGGATTTTTTCGGCTTAGACTCAGAAAGTTCCTTAACTGTAACCTTTACCAGGCGGGAGATCCAGTCGTGATCTTCCAATTCCTCCTGTATTAAAAAGTAAGATTTCGCTCCGGGAAAGGGTGGTGCTAAGTTTATTTTTGATCAGTTGCCATGATGATGTTACAATGTTTTCAAAACCTCAATAAAACGGTCAATTTCATTTTCTGTATTATAGTAGTGCGGAGAAACGCGAACAACCCATTCAATATCTTTTTCAGCGAAATCTATTATGGCTGATCCTTTAGTCATGATATAAATATTAATGCCGCTCCTGGAAAAATGGTTCTTTGTTTTTTCAGGAGCGTGCCCGGTTAAGCTAAAAGTGACGATGTTACAGCGTTGTATTCCGCGGTCCTGCACTGTTACAAAACTTATTTCTGCCAGTGCAGTTACGAGTCTGGAGAAAAGTAATGCGTTTCTTTCAATAACAGCCTCTATACCAATATTTAATAAATACTTCAGTGCTTCTTTACTTCCCATCATTAAAGCATAGGAAGTTTCCCAATCTTCAAACCTTTTCGCGTCAGCCGCCCTGGCGATGTATTTGTTTCCCTCTTGCCAGTCTGCGCCTTGCAGATCTATAAACAACGGTTCTAATCCAGCAATTCAGCGCTTTGTCCGAAACGTATAAGAGACCAGCACTACGTGGACCTCGCAAAAACTTTCGAAATGTCCCGCTTATAAAGTCAGCGCCTGTGGCGGGTGCATCTACCATGATCTGGCCTAATGATTGGCAGGCATCCAGGAGGTAAAGCGTATCGTATTTTTTTACAATTTTTCCTATGGCCTCAACGGGTTGTACTAATCCAGAACTGGTGGGAACATGTGAAACAGAAACCAACCTTGGCTTATGCAGTAAAATCTTGTTTTCCAGATCTTCCAGATCAATTTCTCCGCTTTCGGTATTTTGTACTTGAATTATTTCTATTCCGAGTCTCTTCTGCAGTGAAATGAAGGCAATAAAATTGGATGGGTAATCATTTTCGGTAAGCAAAATGACATCTCCTTGCTTAAACGGAACAGCAGATAATGCACGGTTGTAACTATCTGTATCATTGGTTGTAAAGGCAATATTGTTCTTTGTACAATGGAGTAGTTGCGCTGCATAATCGTAAAAGGTATTTAATTCTTCCCGCTTTTTGTCGGCCAACTCATAACCACCTGTAAGTTCTTCTTCGCTGATATAATCACGAATAGCGGAGGTGACTTGTTTAGGACACAGTGAAGCGCCTGCATTATTTAAATGTACCAGGTTTGCTGTACCTGGCGTGTCTTTACGAATTTGGTTTATATCCATTGGAAGAGATTTAATCAAAATTAAATATTATGGTCTTTTGGCAAAATCATAAGTTTAGGTATCCGGACATGTTCAGGTTGTTCCATAATATATAAAACGGCATTAACGATATCCTGTGTCGTTAAAGACTCATGAATCTGCATGCTTTCTTTTGGATGGACCGCCCAGTTATTGTGCAATTCAGTGAGCACCAGGCCAGGTTCTACACATGAAATCTGTATTTTGTTCCGGTAAGTTCCATCCGCAGAGCTTCCGACAATGCTTCCATTACAAATTTTGTTGCCGCATATGCCCCGGCTGTTGGTCTCACTTTAGTCCCCATCACACTTAAAATATTGATAATGTGTCCATACCCTTGCATCTTAAATCTTTTAAGCATTTTATAAGTTAGCTTAAATGTTGCCTCTACATTCAGGCGCAACATTGCAAGCATTTTTTCAATATCAATTTCCTCGATACTGCCAACTTCAAGCGTGCCGGCACAGTTAAATAAGTAATCACATCTTCCATATTTATTATAGATATGTTCTTCGATTGTATCCTGATGCGATGCGGATGTTAAGTCGCCAGGTAAAATATCAACAAATTCAGGATTTCAATTCATTGAGTTGCTCCAAACGGCGGGCAGATAAGATCAATTTATAACCTCTGTTATTCAGTGATTTGGCAATGGCATAACCTATGCCGCTACTCGCGCCGGTAATTAAACATATTTTAACTTCGTTATTCATGTGCTTTTTTCCCTTTTAAAATTACCCTCACTGATCAGACAAATTTATAACCTAAGTTGCTGTCTAAAAGGATGTATTTTATACAATTCAGGCCAAATTATTAAAAACGTAAAGGTACTGCTTGTAGGGGAGAGGATGATAAAAAGGGATCACTAAACTGGGGATTAAAATTTTCTGCTTTTTTTCCTGATGAGTTCAAGGGTTGGACCCCAGTATAGTTCCAGGTGTTTGCGGATCACCTGATCAGGGAAGTTGCTGATCGTTAAGTTTAGCCTGGTTTTGTGATCTTCTGGGACCAGGCTAAATTCCAGAATACAGTGACTTTCTACTATGTCGGGTAAATTGGAGAGGGAACTTAAAAAGCTATAACTGAGTTTGACATTTCGCTCAAAGGCCAGGATCTTACCAGAGTTACTGAACAGAATGCCATGCAGGTCTCCGCTCATGATTAGGGAGCTGCCAACTTTCCAGTCTGTTTGTATTTCAACAGGGGTATCGTGTATCCATTGCTGGATTAGCGAAGGCGTAGTGAGTGTGTCCCAAACCGACCGTGTTGTGGCATTTATCAGGACGGTTTTTTGTATGATTTTCATCGTAACAATATCCGCTTTTTGATCAATAATCCATTAAGAGCGAATTTTTTTTACATTTGCTCCATTACCAATTGTTTAGATCTTGAGTCATGTAATATTTATGTGTTCGGCATTCGTGAAGGTGATCGCTGATTGAGCTGGGAGGAGACCCGGTTTAAAAGTTAGCAGATCAGTTTGTAGCCAATACTTCTTAAGTTCATGATTTGAATGCCAGGTTCATCCTTCAATAACTTTCTTAAATGTGTCATAAACACATCCATACTTCTGGTATTGTAATAATTATCATCTCCCCAGATTTTGATCAGCGCTTCCTGACGCTCCAATACATCATTCTTACGTAGAATCATCATTTCCAGTAAAGCACATTCTTTGAAGGAAAGGGGATGCTCACCAGATGAGGTGGTTAGTTTTTGCTGAACCGTATCAAGCTGGCAGTTTGCAAAAGAATAAATTCTACTGTTTTCGGTTTCCTGTCCGATTCCCTCTTTTCCAAAACGCTGTAATAGAGCTTCCATCCGTACCAGTAATTCGTCCATGCTGAATGGTTTCTTAAGGTAATCGTTACCGCCTGATTTAAAGCCTTTCACCACATCCTCGGGCAGCAGTTTTGCACTTAAAAAGATAACAGGCAAGTCTGGCTGTGCTTTTCTTAATTCTTTTGCAAGCGTATAACCATCTTTGGAGGGCAGCATAATGTCCAGAATACAGATGTCAGGATGTAAAGAAAAATAAGCATCCATTACCAGGTTACCATCTGCAACAGCCTGAACGGTATAACCACTGCTTCTTAATCCATCACTAACAATGTGTGATAAAAAAGGCTCGTCTTCTACATATAATACTTTAAAACTCATAATGCGATTGGGAAAGTGATGATAAAACTGGTTCCATGTCCGGGTTCACTTTTAATTTTGATCGTCCCGTTATGTTTTTCTACGATGTGTTTTACATAGTACAGTCCTAAACCTGATCCTTTGATATCATGTGTATCACCTTGTGCCGGAACTCTGAAGAACCTTTCAAAGATCTTTTTATGATAGATTTTGTCAATGCCAGGCCCGTTATCTTTGAAAGTCAGTATTACTTTTTCGGAATCATATTTACAACTGATTTCCAAAAACAGGTTCTTCCAGGAATATTTAAAGGCATTATCAATGAGGTTGTAAAATATATTGGTCAGATGTAAGGGGTCTGCATAAATAAAACAAGGTTCTTCTAAAAGATGGAAAGAGATATTTGCATCGCTGTTCTGCAACCGCAGGTGCATAGAGTTAATCACCTGCTGTAAACCAGATTGCACATCATATAATTCCAGTTTAAGTGGCTGGTCTGCTTCACTTCCGCTACTGACATTCAGTGCTTTTTCAACCATCAGATCTAATCTCTGCATTTCGTGCTGACTGATGTCAAGGTAGTACTGCAGCGTTTCGGGATTATTGATCAGCTTATATTTTTTGATAGATTCCATGGCCAATAGTACGGTTGCAATTGGCGTTTTGAGTTCATGAGTCATGTTACTGGTAAAATCCGCTTTCGCTGCTGCGTATAAGTTCTGACTCCGCAATAGTTTAAGTATAAAATAAAAAGCGGAGCAGGTGAGGATCACCATGAGAATAGAAGAGGCTAAATAGTAACGCATTCTATACCATACTACAGTATTCACGGAGGCCAGGTTCAATTGATATCTATTGATGTCCTGAATATTATAAAGATAACTTCTACTGGTAAATGCAGGTTTAAATCCTGCCGGAACATTGCTTTGAAGCGCTTTTGTACTGTCATAAGAATAGATGTTATAATAAGATCTGGAATTGATTCCTATTTTCTTTAAAGCAGTGTTTACATTTTTTATCATTTGTATCAGAGACAGGCTATCACTTAATCTCAGTTCCTCCGGAGTACTTTCTGAACCAGTTATCACAGGTTTTGCTCTTTTTTTAGAAGGATTATCTTTTATACTTAAGCCCAGGATTACTGCAGTGCTGTCATTATCTACAATGATTTTGCTGGATGTACGTATACCCTGGATTTTCATGTTGTCAAATGCCAGACGCAGTTGTGCCCATTGTGGGGAGAGAAAGAGTTGTTTAGCCAGTGAAAGATTGCCTGGATCCTTAAATTTGGTGATGCTGTAATACAAATTGGCTTGTGCAGTTTTACTGACCAGACTTTCTATTTCATCTTTGAGTTGTTTCTGCTGCGCCTCAAAAAGCTGCTGCAGCCATACCACCTGAAGTGCGGTACTCACCAACAGGGAAAGTACGATCAATACATAAGTATATTTTGCTTTGAGCCATTTCATAAGGTAAAGTTCCTCATAATTTATCTGCTATGATTAGGTTAAGATACGATTTAACTCTATTTAACTCAACTTAACTCCCGTTTAGGAAGCGGCAGGGTAGGTTTGTGGTATAATTTAAAAGAGATGAAAAAGCTACTTTATATTTTATTGATTTTCTTTCCTTTTCAACTTTTCGCTCAGCAAAAATTAAGCGGAATTATTAGCGATGAACAAGGTAAACCACTGGATGCTGCCACAATAACAATTTCACAGAGTGGACAGGTGATCAGCAGTCAGCTGGCTGATCAGGGCAAATTTATACTGACTGGTCTGAATCAGGCACCTTATCAGCTTTCGGCTTCACTGATGGGGTATAAGTCTATAGTTCGTACTTTTAACTTACCAAAAGATAGTCTTAACCTGGTCATGCTGAATGAGAGCCGGCAACTGAAAGAGGTTGCGGTTACTTTTACTAAACCTACTATTGAAAGGAAAACAGATCGCGTTGTATTTAATGTAGAAAAGAGCATTATGGCCAGTGGCGGTACTGCCTGGGATGCTTTAGGTAAAGCGCCCGGAGTAAAGACCACCAATGATGGCGGGGTCACAGCGAATAATAAAGGGGTTACGGTCTATATGGATGGTAAACCGGTAAGGTTATCCGGAGACGATCTTGCCACTTATTTGCAAAGTATTCCTTCTGATAACATTTCAAAGATAGAGGTAATGCCTAATCCGTCTTCCAAATATGAAGCACAGGGTGGTGCAGTGATTGAGATTATTTCAAAGAAGATAAAATCAGATGGATTTAATGTGGGTTTGAGTGGTGGTTACACCCGTGGACAGTTAAACAGATACACGGGCAGTGGAATATTTAATTACCGCAAAAAAAAGCTGAATATTTTTGGTACCTATAGTTATGGTGACAGGGACATTAAACGCGATTTAAGTCAGTATACTATTTTTCAAAGCCCATCTTCTTATGCGTACTGGGACATGAACAGAACCAATATTTCTAAGACTAAAGTAAATAACTATACTGCTGGTGCAGATTATAATTTTTCTGATAACCAGGTAATTGGTGTGCTGGTTACCGGAGATAATGCTGTAAGTAATAGCGGCAATACGGCGACAACTCATATTTACAATAATTATCATGTGGATCCTGATTCTGTACTGAACACCAACAGCAATAATGAGGGACATACCAATCAATATAGTTTTAACCTGAATTATAAAGCAAAACTGGATAGTTCCGGCAGGAGCCTGAATATAGATTTGGATTATGTTCCTTATACCAGGAGCAATAATATACAGCTGAGTAACTTCACTTATCTGCCTGATGGGCGTTTGGGTTCTGCTCCTTACCATACGTTTTTCCCCTCTACTCAAAAAATAAATATATGGTCGGGGAAGATAGACTATAATTACAAATTGGGTAAAAGATGGTCTGTGGAATCCGGGCTTAAATATACAAGCACGGTGAGCGAAAACCAGTTTGATTTTTACAATACAGCAGGAACTGTTCCTGTATTTGATCCGTCCAGAAGTAACCAGTTCAGGTATACTGAAAATACGGGCGCTGGTTATACCAGTATAAGCGGCACACTTGGCCGTTGGAATTTTAAAGGAGGAATCCGTGCGGAATATACAGCAACCAAAGGTTTATCGCTTTCTCTGGATTCTATCAATGTAAATAAGTATTTGCGAATATTTCCTACCGCATTTGTGACTTATAAAGCTTCTGAAAACGATGAGTTTGGTTTTAATTACTCCAAAAGGATAGATAGGCCGGATTACAGACAGTTGAATCCCGCAAAAAATTATTTATCTCCGTATAATTATGCAAGTGGTAATCCATTTCTGAAGCCTGCCATTATCAATAGCCTCCAGTTGAGCTATACTTTACATCAGAATTATACTTTCTCTGCGGTATACACCCAAATTGACGATCTGTCAAGTAACGTAACTGTTCAGGATAATGTGAACAGAACCTATTATGATACACAGCAAAATATCGGTAGTATCAAAGATCTGGGAACTGAACTGTCTTCAGTTCATCATCCGGCGGCCTGGTGGGAAATTGACAATACCGCACAGGGATATTTTAGAAGTCAAAGCTCTGATCAACCAGGAAATACGTATAATTACCGCCAGTTTTATTTTTACCTAAGAACTGATCACGCTTTTACAATTGATAAAAACAGTGGATTGAAGGCAGAGTTTAGTGCCTGGTATAATAGTGCAATACAGCAAGGGACATTGCTGCTTGCTAAAACGTATGATATCAGTGCGGGGATTAGTAAACAGGTGTTTAATAAACAGGGAACCCTTAAATTCAGTGCTGCTGATTTGCTTTACAGCAATCCATACCGGATTTCCATTCAGAATGAGGGCCAGAATAACGGAATATATCAGAGAAATGATACACGCACATTTACGCTAAGTTTTTCTTATAAATTAGGTAAAAGTGTTGCAGCAGCAAGACAAAGGGCTACAGCAAGTGAGGAGGAGAAGAAAAGGGTGAATTAGCAAATTCCACTCAAAGAACCCTGTACGACCAGTGTTTTCAATGCGACATCTTTGGCAATACCATACCGGGTTTCGAAGTTTTTAGTCTGGTAAAAACGAACAATAAAACTACCTGCATCGGCGTGATGGGTTCGTAAATTGATCAGATTATCCTGAATGCTTTCTATGATATGTTAACGAAAAAGCTGGCCGAATCGTTTGGAGAAAAATGAAAATCGAATTTGTTTAATTTTTTTTATAATTTTCTTTTACAAAAGCATATGACTACCTTTCAAGCCTAATTAAAATAATCACGTCTGGTGAGTCTAGAATAAAACCTTAACCTGTCATTCAACATGTCATTTAATTCGCATAAATTGCTACAAAAACAAAAAAAGAACATCCTTGAACTTTGGATGAAAAATCAATTGGCAGATGAAGGTCTTCGAGAAGACCTGATCAGTAATGAAGATCTGAGAAGTCAATCCGAAGAGCTTATTGCCTCTCTAGTCAATAATCTGACCTCTAATGACATGGAAGATCTTGATGGTGAAAACTGGAACCCGGTTATTGAAATTCTGGGCGGTATTGCCATTACCAGAGCAAGACAGGGCTTCAGTCCGCGGGAAACCGGTCGTTTTGTGTTTTCTCTGAAAGATGCATTGTTAGCTATTTTACAAAAAGAAATTACAGATCCTAAAGCGCTGTTTGAAGAATCTACCAAGATCAGCCGTGTTATGGACAACCTCAGTATCATTACTTTTGAAACTTTTATCAAAGGCCGTGAAGAGGTTATTTTAAGGCAGACAGATGAAATTGCTGAAATTTCCACGCCTGTCATCCGTGTTTGGGACGGTATTCTTGCCTTACCTATTATCGGAACCCTGGATAGTTCAAGGACTCAGATCGTGATGGAAAACCTCCTGCAGGAAATCGTAGAAACAGGATCCAGCATTGCTATTTTAGATATATCAGGTGTACCCGCTGTAGATTCGCTTGTTGCCCAGCATTTGATCAAAACGGTTAGTGCGACAAGACTAATGGGTGCCGAATGTATCATTAGCGGCATTAGACCTGAGATTGCACAAACCGTTGTACATTTGGGTATTGATCTTTCTAATATCATTACCAAAGCAAGCCTGGCCACTGCTCTTGCCTATGCCTTTAAGGTGCTTAGACTGGAAGTAAAAAAAACAACAATATCTAAAAACTAAACTATATCGCCATGGATAAAATTCCTATTCTTAGGATGGGAAACTTCTTGCTGGTTACTATACAAGTAGATTTGTACGATCGGCTGGCACTGAATCTGGAAGCAGATTTGGTACAAATGGTTAGTAAAACCAATGCAAGAGGTGTGTTAATTGATATTTCTGCTGTATCTATAGTAGATTCATTTATGGGTCGGATCATTGGAAATATTGCCAGTATGTCTAAAATCATGGATGCAGAAACCGTTGTGGTGGGCATGCAGCCGGCTGTAGCCATTACGCTTATTGAGCTTGGACTTCCGTTAAAAGGAGTTCATACAGCACTGAACGTTGAACGCGGCATGGATCTTCTCAAATCTATGATTGGTAGCACGGAGGAGGAATCCGAAGAAGAAGAGGAAGACGATGATTCTGTCGCTGAGTAAGGATAATATCCAGGTCATCAGAGAACAGGATGTGGTCTTGTTGCGAAACCGCGTAAAAGAAGTTGCCGTAAAAATCAAAATGGGACTTGTGAACCAAACTAAGCTTATTACAGCTGCCAGTGAGTTGCTCCGCAATATGCTGAGATACGCAAATGGTGGCAGCTGTCTGATTGAGGTGGTTTCCAAAGGCAGGGAAAACGGAGTCCGGCTTACTTTTACAGACAATGGTCCGGGCATTGCTGATCTTACCCTTGCCATGAAAGATGGTTATTCGACAGGTAGAAGCCTTGGTCTTGGGCTACCGGGCGCAAAACGCCTGGTTAATGAATTTGATTTAAAAAGTAAAGTAGGGGAAGGAACGACAGTGATGATTTTAAAATGGGCCAATGGTTGACGCCACACACATCAGCTTTCTGGCTAATGACAGGAGCTATTTTTCTCTGCTGAAAAAAGATATACACCGCCTGGCTGCAGAGGCTGGTCTTGGACAAAAACGCCTCTCCGAGCTGGATATCATTGTTGCAGAACTGACCAGCAACCTGTTTAAATATGGAGAAAACGGAGAGATACTTTTTGGCGTATTTCAAAATGGAGAAGCGCCTTATATTGAATTAATTTGCATTGATTCGGGGCCTGGAATGCACAATCCGACCAGAATGCTTGTAGATGGGGTTTCTACAGGCAATACGATGGGACATGGTCTGGGAAGCATTAAACGCTTATCGGATAATTTTGATATTTATTCGCAGGTGGGATGGGGTACTATTGTGCTTAGCCGCATTTACATCGGCGGAAAATCATTAAAAAAAATGCCGGTGATGATTCGCCCTCTGGTTTTATCTAAACCCGGTGAAAGCACCAGTGGCGACGGTATAACATATAAGCTTACCAAAGACAGCATCAAACTGATGCTCTGTGACGGGCTCGGCCACGGTCCGGAAGCCAATAAAGCCATCAACGAGGCTGCGGCATCCTTCAGGGTATTTCCTGAGGTTAGTCCGACAGCAACGCTAAGGTTTATCCATAGTTCTATTAAAAAAACTCGTGGAATGGTGGCTAACGTTGTTAATTATGATTTTCGGACAAAGCTTTGGACTTCTGCGGGTATTGGAAACATTGCCGCGAGATGGATGGGCCCTGGTATGAATAAAAATCATATGAGCTATAATGGGATCGTTGGGCATAATATACCTGCAACGATGAACGACCAGCAATACAGCAGTGAGGAATATAACCAGCTGATTTTATGTTCAGATGGGATCAAAACGCGCTGGGATTTGAACAAATATCCGCTTATTCAAAAATGCGATCCAGCTGTTCTGTGTGCAGCGCTTTACAAAGATCACGCCCGCGGAACCGATGACATGTCTGTAGTAATCATTAAAATTAATTAAGATGACGGAGATAATCGCCATATCGCTTGAAAACGAAATGGACCTTGTGCTGGCCCATAAAAGATCTATGAAAGTGGCCGAAAAACTGGGGCTGACTATTGCCACGCAGACCACTTTTGCCACAGCTGTATCTGAAGTAGCCCGCACGGTAATCGATTACACCAATCATGGGATGCTCAACATCTATATAGATGGTAAGATACCCAGATTTAGTTTGATGGCCCAGATCATTTTTAACAGTGAGGCCAGGCCGACCCGTTCGGATGAGGGGTTTTATTATGCACAAAAGCTTGTTCCCGAATTTGAAATGAGCACTTCAGGTACAGATCATTTGATCATCATGCGAATCGGGCTTCCAAGATCTCTTAAACTGGATCAGCTAAAGATTAACTTATTGAAAACCTTTTTTGATTTGGAAGGCCCAATTAATGCCTATGAACAGATCAAACACAAAAATAGCTTGCTTCATAAGATTACAGGCGAACAGGAGATAGAAATTAAAAGGGAACGTGAAATTAATGAGAAAAAGAACGAATTCATCTCTATAGCGAGCCACGAAATCAAAACCCCCATTACCATAGTCAAGGCATATGCCCAAATGCTCAGGATGATGCGTTCAGAATGCAGTGACAAAGCGAATGAAATTATTGACCGGCTTAACGGGCAAACCACTAAGCTGGGTTACCTGGCCAATCAGCTTATGGACGTATCCAGAGTAGAAAATGGAAACCTGGAATACAATTTCGAAAGCATAAAAATAAATCATTTTATCGGCGAGGTGCTTTCTGTGCTTAAGCATGTTTATCCAGGAAATGAAATCAGCTGGAATGCGGGGCAGGAAATAGAAGTCCATCTGGATAAGCTGCGCATGGAGCAAGTGCTTACCAACCTGATTGGAAATGCATCAAAATACTCGTCGGCTAGTTCGGTTATACAGATTAACAGTGTTCTGGAAGCAGAACAAATTAAAATCGCTGTTATTGATGCTGGAATTGGAATGTCGAAAGAAAATGTTGAACGCATTTTTGAAAAATTCTACCGCAACAAAGAAGTAAGGGACAGTCATCCCGGATTGGGGATGGGCCTTTACATTACCTCCAAAATCGTTACCGATCATGGTGGAAGAATATGGGTGGAAAGCGAGCAGGGAAAAGGCTCCATTTTTCACTTCACTATACCGCTCTCAACGCTTAGCAAAAGCTAAACTTATTGAAGAAAATGATCAAATACAGACATGGCAATTAAAGTTTTTATAGTTGAAGACAATGAAGATATTGGCTTTATCCTGGAAAGTTATCTTTCGCAGGAAGGGTTTGAGGTGAGCCTTTTCCCCAGTGTTAGCGCTTTCAAGTCTGTATATCCTTCCAGATTGCCTCAGGTTTTCCTTTTGGATGTGATGTTACCAGACGGGGATGGCATTGCACTTTGCAATGAGATAAAAAATAACCCTGAAGCCGCTGCATTGCCAGTGGTGCTGATGTCGGCACATTCCCCTGCTGAACAAATCGTAACCGAATCTAAAGCCGACAATTTCATCAAAAAGCCGTTCGATCTGGAACTGATTCCCAAAACCCTGATAGATGCTATTCATCGTTGATATAGGTTGTAAAAGCGGTGATTACGAATCGCTTTAATTAGGAAGTGCCGCTGGTTGCCGTATCCATTCAAAACTCTGTCCCTGCTTTCTAACATTCAGGATGCTCGAATACCAACATCTATAATTCCAAGCAAGGCAATCATTGCCAAATGCTTTAATGCGGTTCTTCTATCCATTTTTTCTTTCAAAACTATAGGAATGGTATATTTACGTCAAGTATATGCTTTTAAGTAACCTACATGCTTTTTATAATCTACTACTGATTGTCAGCTATTTAATTTTGAAATAAAATGAAAAACGAAACTGGAAAAGCCTACTGTGCGGTGGATTTCGCGTTCCAGCGCATAGGAGGAAAGTATCGTGGAAGAATATTATGGTATCTGAATGAGGAGCCTGTGCTCAGATATGGAGCACTTAAGCGTTTACTCCAGGGCATTACCACTAAAATGCTTACGCAGACCTTACGTGAGCTGGAAGCCGATGGATTAATTTCGAGAAAAGTATACCTGGAGGTTCCTCCTAAGGTGGAATACACACTTACACCTGCCGGCCTTGAATTGATACCAATTATAGACAACTTAAGGCAATGGGCCGACAGAAGAATTTTGGAACTGGACCCTGTGGGTGAGAAGATAGAATGTTAAATATGGAGAGGCTATGAAAAACGCTGTTGTTATAGGTGGATTAAGTGGTGTTGGGAAAGGAATTGCAAAGGTGCTGGCAGATAGAGGTCAATTCTGGTCTTGGCTTGTACGCGATCAGCAAGCAAGCGCTGCTGGGGTATTTTAGGGTTTTGTGTGATGAGTTAACCACAAAAGGCATTCAGGTAAGCCTCCTTATTCCATCGGCAATAAAAGGACGGCTTGCCGAAAATTCAGCTCAAATGCGTCAGGGTATTTTTGAGGAAGATGTATTAGCCTTAAAAGGCTGTCAACCCGAAGGCAGGGTATTGGAAGCTGCAGACAATGTAGC
>NZ_QAIL01000240.1 GCF_003061025.1 Pedobacter sp. HMWF019
ATATTTATGTGTGTGCTGCACAACATTTGGCACTATATATATGATACCAAATATTAAAATATGTCCAGGAACGAGTTTATACAACTTTTCGAAAAGTATAAGTCAGGGAATTGCTCCCCTGAGGAAAAGGAATCCCTGGATAATTTCAAGGATGATTATAAACTCGATGATTACGAATGGACTCCTGAAATGGGTAATAAAACTCAAATACAGGAAACTTTATATACCAGATTGAAACAGGAAACTACACCGGAAAAAGAGCATGTCCGTAAGTTTAATCCAATCATGCGCTGGATATCAGCTGCTGCTATTCTAATCCTGACAAGTACATCTATAGCACTGTTTTACCACCATAATATTCAGGTAAGTAACAGTGCAACATCACTGGTCAGGTTTGAAACCAGAAAGGGACAGAAAAAACAAATCACCTTAAGCGATGGGACAGTAGTGTGGCTGAACTCCCTAAGCTCCCTAACCATAACGAATGAATTTAATAATAAAACCAGGGAAGTAAACCTAATTGGTGAGGCTTATTTTGATGTAACTCATAAAGAGGATAAACCTTTTAAAGTCCATACGGCAGATTTTAACATCAATGTACTGGGAACAGCATTTAATGTTAAAGTCTATCCAAATGAAAAGACCTCTGAAACTACCCTGATTCGTGGCTTAATTAGCATGCAGTCTGAAACGGGCAAGAAAAATACGATTACAGTAAGGCCTAGTCAAAAAGTCGTATTTGTAAAAAATGAAGGCTTAAAGTCTAGTAATAATGAAACTGGTATCCAGAACATCATCATTAAAAACTACCAGGAAGTTCGTGATACCACCATAGTTGAAACGGCATGGACTAAAAATAATCTCGAAATCTTTGACCAAAAATTTATTGATTTAAAAAGTGTCCTGGAGAGATGGTTTGACATCCAGATCATTTTTAAGTCGGAGGAAGTAAAGAACTATAAATTTACAGGAACTTTTGCAAATGAAAGTATAATCGAAGTATTAAATGCACTAAAAAAAACAGGGGACTTTAAGTATGAGATGAAAGAAAAAACAATCACCATATCAAAATAAAAGGACGGTGTTGAAGCCACCGCCCTTAATTTTTTGATCCTTATTAAATGACAGTTACTGCGCAAACAATGTGCTGTCAAAAAATTGCTAAACCAAAAAACAAAAATATGATTAAATATTACTTCCACCAAAAATGGCCGAGAATAAGACCGTTTTCCAAATTCATTAGAATAATGAAACTCACCTTTCTCCTGGTGTTGCTGACTTGCCTCCATGTATCGGCAAGCGTTTTCTCTCAGCAAAAGATTTCGCTTGATGTGAAAAGTATGAGCATTGAAAAAGTATTGCGGAAAATAGAGAAACAAAGCAATTATCGTTTTGTGTACAGTTCAACTTTCGCCCCAATCACCAAAGAGGTGACCATTGATGCCAAAGATTTACTGGTTACAGATGTATTAAAACAGATTCTGAAAGACACTGAATTGACCTTTAGTATTTCGAACAGTGGCCTAATAACCATCTCCAATCAAGATCTGGCAACAAATGACATCACCGTTTCCGGAGTAGTTAAGGACACTACCGGGATGGTTTTACCTGGTGCTACCGTATTTATAAAGGGAACAAAAAAGGGTACAGCAACAGATGCAAACGGGAAATTCAGTTTAAAAGTCCCTGATCATGCTATACTCATTTTTTCCCTGGTAGGTTATGAAACGGCAGAAACACCTGCTTCGAGCTCATTAATGATCGTAACATTGAAATCAGCGAGCAACAATTTAAATGAAGTAGTTGTGCAGGCCTATGGTAAAACCACAAAAAGAGCCACAACCAGTGCGATTAGCACACTTAATATGGAAAACATAGCTCCATTGCCTGTTGCATCAATTAATGATGCCGTTGCCGGGCGTATACCAGGTGTAATTGTTACAGCTGCCAGTGGCTCGCCAGGTACCAAAAGCACCATCTCCATTCGTGGTGGTGGCACACCTTTATTTGTTATTGATAATATTATCCGTTCGGCCAATGATTTCGCCAATCTTAATCCAAACGACATCGAAGATTATTCGATTTTAAAAGATGCAGGTGCTACAGCTCTTTATGGGGTGTCTGCAGCAAATGGTGTCGTACTGGTAACGACCAAACGTGGTCACGAAGGTGCAACAAATATTAACTACTCTTTCAACGAGATCCTTTCACAACCTACAATTTTTCCTAAAAAAGTAAGTTCGTATGAACAGGTCCTTGCCTTTAACAGGCTGTATGCAGACGAGGGTAAAGGCGTTTATAAATCGCCAGAAGATGTAGAAAAATACCGTACAGGTTCCGATCCCTTCAATTTCCCTAACACCGACTGGCAAAATTTAGTAATGAAAAAATTTGCGCCGGAAATGCGTCATGATTTCTCTCTAACATCAGGAACAAAATCTATAACTTATTATGCAGCACTTTCCTATTACGATCAGGGCACTATTTTAAGAACCGACAACAACTATAACAAAAGGACAACCTACAGACTTAATGTGACTAATAATTTAGAAAAACTTCATTTAAAAGTTACTGCAGGTATAGATGGTTTTATTGAAAATCATTCTGAACCATCCTCGGGATTTTTAAGCATATTTAGCCGGACACAAGCAAGGGCCTCCTCGCAGGCAGCCTTAAATGAATTTGGTCTGCCTACACCTATTCCCGACAATCTCCTTCGTGAATTATACCCAGGCGCCGGTTATTCTAGAAAAACAGATAAAATACTAAACACCAATTTAGGTCTGGAATACAGTGCTCCGTTTTTAGAGGGACTGAAATTTAAAGCAAACGGTGCTTATACAGCATTTACTAATATTACAAAATTATGGAGTTATGTTTTACCCGCATATGCCCTGGGAAGTACAACGCCAATTTATGGTAACCCTCCATCCTTATCAGCTCAACAAGGACAAGGCAGTACTTTGACTTTACAAGGTTACGTTCTTTACAATAAAACTTTCGGCGACCATAAAATTGACTTTACCGGTGTATACGAGCAACAACGCAGTCAAAATTCAAATGTTTCCGGCAACAGAAAGGGCTACCAGATTATCTTTGACCAATTAGTTGCAGGCCCTGCTTTAGATCAATCTGTTGGAGGTGGCGAAGGCGAAGGTGGCCGCAGTGCTTACCTAGGTCGTTTAACCTACAGCTATAAATCAAAATATACTGTTGAAGGATCTATTCGCAGAGATGGAGACTACCTCTTCCCCCCTGGTCATCAATGGGGTACTTTTTATGCAGCTTCAGGTAATTACGTTATATCAGACGAAAACTTCATGAAATTTATAAAGGATAAGCATATACTTGATTTTTTGAAACTAAGAGGTTCATTTGGACTTCTAGGAGATAAAAATGACAGGGCTACAGGGGATCCTATTTCCGCTTTCCAATATGTTTCTTCTTATAGTATTGACCCAACTGCTTATGTAGTAAATGGTAACCTGGTCCAAGGCAGTTCAGAACCAGGTAGTCTTCCCAACGGGAGTTATTCCTGGCAAACCATCAAGAGTCGCGATCTGGCTTTAGAATTTGCTACACTTAGCAACCGTTTAAATGGTACATTTGACTATTTTTATACCAGCAGAAGCGGCTTTATAACAGGCGATCCCCGATTTTCAGAAACATTAGGTATAGGTTTACCCAGAATTAATTTTAAAGATGCAGAGTATAGAACGGAAGGCTATGATTTTAACATTAACTGGGCAGATCACATTAGAAGTTTTACCTATAAAATTGGCTTCAATTTTACAAAATCGAACTCCCTGTGGAAAAGATCTCCAAACGAGTCTGATGCTGATCTGAAAAATCCTTACACGAGAACATCTGGCATAGATGGGGGATTTTTACAACAAGGTCTGCTTAATGGAGGCTATTATACTTCAAATTCACAATTGTTAACTGGTGCCCGCCGTATAAGTTCAACAAATGTAGTGGCCGGAGATCTGATGTACAAAGATGTTAACGGTGATGGCCAAATTAATGATGATGATTTAAGGCGCATCGGCAGCAATACCTTTCCACGCACCAACTATGGGGTAACAATTGATTTAGGCTATAAAGGATTTTCGTTTAGTGCCGTAATACAGGGTGCAGGAAACAGGGATAGATATATTGGTACAGCTGTGCAAGGCTCCGATAACCAGAACCAATTCTTTTATGCTTTCCAGGAGGATTATTGGCGCCCGGACAATACCAATCCGCTTTTCCCAAGAGCCGTTACCTCGCCAAATGTAAATGGCAGTAACAACTTTGCACAAAGCGACTTCTGGTTAATTCAATCAAAATATCTGCGCTTAAAATATGCTCAATTCGGGTATGACTTTAAACAAGGCCTGCTTAAAAAATCACCATTCCGGCAGCTGCGTTTATTTGTATCGGGCACAAACCTTCTCACTGTAGCCAATAGTAAAAAATATTTTATCGATCCGGAGGCTAATACAAATAATTTCGATTATCCTATTCAACGCACTTTTGCAATAGGTATTAATGCAGGCTTTTAGTTAATTAACTTTTAAAGAAAATGAAAAAAATTATATCAACTATCGGAATTTTGGCCAGCATATTGGTTTTTGATTCCTGTAAAAAAGTTTTAGACGTAGATCCATTGGACCGGATAAGCGAAGATGTCATTTGGGCAAATAAGGCCAATGCAGAAACCTTTATTTATGGCACCTACGCCGCAATGTTTTATTTTGGTAGCCCTTTTACCAGTGGACCAGGTACAGATCCTTATACGACTAATATTTTAGGTAATTATGGTACCGCTGGAAATGCATACACGGTTTTTAGCGAAAGTTTAACCAACAGAGACAATTTTGGCTTTAATAATTGGGGAAACATTCGGCGTGCAAATCTAATTATACAAAAAGTAGGCGAATCTGCAGGTATAACAGGAACTGACAAAAAAGCCCTGATTGCTGAGGCCAAATTTTTAAGGGCAATGTCGTACTATAGCATAGCCAGAACTATCGGACGTATAGTATGGATAGATAAACCCTTAACAGAAAATGACGAGTTTAAGCTGCCAACTACGCCTAACCCCACAGAAAGCTATAATCACATTATTAAAGATTTGGAAGATGCAGTTGCTGATTTGCCTACAACTAAAATAGCCGGCAGGACCAATAAATATGTAGCAGCATCTTTTTTAACAGAGGTATGTCTACAGGCTCTGGCTTATAAAAACTATCCAGCAGCTGCAAATGTAAATCCAGCCGATCCACTTTTAGATAAGATTATTACCAATGCACAATTGGTAATAAGTGGCGGTTATTCCATGGAAACTGATTATGAGGGGATGTTTAACCAAACAAAGAGTACATCAAACGAAATTATTTTCGCTATTTATAATAAAGCCCTTAATACTACGGTAGCAAATACCCCAATGCAGAATAGCCTACCGAATATCACGGCCGATAAGATCAAAAAGTTTGATGGTTCTCCGCTATTTGTCAAATCGGTACCTTTCGAATGTTGGCCGGAGAATTTTCCTGCACAAAATTTAACCGATGATTATTTAACGATAGACAAAGCTGACCCTACCAGAGTTTTACCCTGGAATCAAACTTCACAATACAAAAATGCTATAGATGAAACTATAAACGTTATTGCTCCTTTCACAAGATTAGGTTTCCCACAAAATAAAGTAGCAGTATCGGCTGATGAAACAGTAGTTAAAATGGGGCGTATTAAACCAGGAAGTACCGAAACAATGTGGACATTAACCAACGAAAATAGAGATGCCCGATGGAAAGCGTCTATTATTAGCGATTCTACAAGTTTTTACGGAGAAACATTAACCACCTGTTTAAGAGGTAATGCAACTCGTTGGATGACGATTAACGGTGGAGAATATGGCTTTTCTTTAAGTAATATGTATTGGCGTAAAGGGATCTATAGCAACGTAGCTCCTTCTTTTTTAAATACAGTAAGCACTGATTATCACTTCGTTTGCATGCGTTTAGGAAGAGTATATTTAAACTTAGCAGAAGCCTATTTGTTAAAAGGAGATTTAGGTAATGCTTTAACAAACCTAAATATAACTAGGGTACAACATGGTAAATTACCTGCATCAACAGCAGGAAATCTTACTGATGCCTGGAAAGATTATAGAAGAGAGCGCCGCGTGGAACTTACCGAAGAAAATGATCATTATTTCAGCCTGTTGAGATGGGGTCGCTACGGCGGCAACGCTAATGATGGCATTTCAGCAGGAGGTACCATTACTGAACTAACAGAACCGATACGTGTAATGGATATATCTAAGGACAGAAAGTCTTTTTCTATTGTTACAGGTCCTTTTGGCAATGGATACAACCAACGCAGATTTGAAACAGCCAGAAGATATCTGCTTCCAATTCCTCAAGGCTCTATCGATAATAACTCGAACTTCGGGCCTCAAAACCCTGGTTGGTAATCAAAAAACACTCCATCATGAAAAGAAAATTTAAAATCATATCTAATCTGCTAGCATTATTGCTGGTCCTATCGTTGTCTTCCTGTTTAAAAAAGGATTTGATAGATTACCCGTTATACGACGGTAACGAAATTACTTTAGTCAATGTAGAATACCGCTTTAACAGCAGCCAAACCATGAACGGCCAACCTATTGTGGCTTATCAAAAACTGGGCGTTGTGCAAACCATCGATAAGACCAACTCAACTATAAACGTAGTGATAACAGTGCCGGATGCAAATGGTCAGTTTACCGCCGCAGAACGTGCAAATGTGGCACAAACCAAACTGTGGTTCTATATGAACATATCAACCGCTGCCACTATCGCACCCACAGGCGGAACCCCGGCACTTGGTGATCCAACAGACGCCACTAAACCCCTAAAATATATCATAACTGCTGCAAATGGTACAAGCAGGGTATGGACGATCAATGTAACTGCCTTTAATAAATAATTTGGTTAGTTAAGTTTTGGTTGATTAGAGCCGTTAACTTTTAACGGCTCTTTTTTATGACAAATCAAGTGAAATCTACTGTACAAATACATCCGCAAATTTTAATATAAACCCCCGATGGTATGCTTAAAATAAAATTAATTGTCCTTATCCTATGCATTTTTTCTCTAGCCCAGCTAAAGGCACAGGTTTATAAAATAGACATATTCAATGCCCCAGATAAACAACCTTTAAATATCCCGATGTCTGCTAAAGCACCAGATGGGACAACACTTTCAGCAAACAGCCAGTATTTTGAAAAAAACGGAAAACCCTGGTTTCCGGTAATGGGAGAAATGCATTACAACCGGGTATTGCCACAGGATTGGGAAAAGGAAATCATCAAAATGAAAAGCGGCGGCCTATCCGTTGTGGCCACATATATCTTTTGGAACGAACACGAAACTGCAAAGGATGTGTGGGACTGGAAAGGAAACAAGGATCTCAAAAAATTCATCAGCCTTTGCCAAAAACACCATATGTACGTTTGGTTGCGCATTGGTCCCTGGAGCCACGGTGAACAATTAAATGGTGGGTACCCGGATTGGATACAAAAAATGAAAGGACATAGAAGTAATGACCCAGCTTATATAAAAGAATCGATCAAACTATTTAACCAGATCAGCCAGCAAACCAAAGGACTTTATTTTAGCCAGGGCGGACCAATTATTGGCACACAATTAGAAAATGAATATGCCAGTGGGCAGGCAGAACACATTTCTAAGCTTAAAGAAATTGCTCAACAGGCACAAATCAATCCGGTATATTGGTCGGTAACGGCCAATACTGTTTTTGATGATAAAAAGATGGAAGTTATTCCATTGCAGGGCTCTTATCCTTATCGCGGCTGGGAAAAAGGTGGTGGTGGTGCTACAAAAGATTTTTTATACGGCAATGACCAATGGATCATGACCGATGCTTTGGGTAAAGTATTTTATGATGTAAACAATTTTCCCAAAGGTTTGTGCGAACAAGGCTGCGGAAGTCAAATGATGTTTGCCAATCGTTTTGTGGTCCTACCCGAAGTCGTAGAGGCTCATCTGCAAAACCAGATTGGACGTGGCATGAACCTGATCGGCTATTACATGTTCCATGGCGGGACACAAACCCCTGGGCTAAAAGAGGCAGGTCTTCCCGAAAGCTATGATTTTCAATCACCTATAAGCGAATTTGGCCTGCTTAGACCATCGTATAAATATCTGAAGGTTTTACATACTTTTGTTAATGATTTTGGAACCGATTTGGCTGTAATGCAGGTATATGAACCGAAAAATCCCGTACGTGATGAAATGGATACCAAAAACTTAAGGTATGTGGCCAGAGCAAAAGGCAACAGTGGTTTTTTATTTTTAGGAAATACGCAGGTTCGGGTAACCATGCCCGATAAAACGGTGACGATGCAGGTGAATTTACCTGATGAAACGATCAATTTTCCTGAGCTAATCCTTAAAGGACAGACCACCGCGATATTGCCCTTTAATTTAAAAGTGGGTTCGGCAGTCATTAAATACGTCACCGCACAACCATTCGCAAGGTTGATAAATGGCAAAAATATCACCCTGTTTTTTCAACAATTGCCGGGGGTAAAACCACAATTGGCCTTAGCTAGGGGTACTGTTAACCCCAACAGCTTTGCAGGCTGGGAAAGTCAGATAAAAAATAAGGAGCTGCAATTAAGGGCCAATAACAAATCCGATCTAAGCTTTTCAGACACCAATGGCAACAAGATCACCCTGGTGTTCTTAACTCGTAAACAGGCAGAAAACGCCTGGCGGATCCAATTGAAAAATCAGGATGCCTTGCTCATTACAGCTGCGGATGCGTTGGCTGAAAACGATAAAATCACCTTACAACAAACTGGCCAGGCCAATTTTAGGCTGATGGTTTACCCGAGAGGTTTGAATGCATTTACAAATCAAAAGCTACAACCACCTGCTCAGACAAATGCTTTATTTGATACTTACCAGCAAAAAACACAAGTCTATATACCAAAAGTATCTGTTCATTATCCAAAAAAAGAAACGGCTGTTATCAGCCTGCCACCTGCTTTACCAAACAATGTAAACGATGTGATATTAAACGTTAGTTATTTGGGCAATGCCTGTAAAATAACACAAAACGACAAATACATTACGGATAACCTTTATAATGGTACGGCCTGGGAAATTGCCTTAAAAAGGTTTTCAAAGCAAAGTAATGTAGAGCTTAGCCTTATAGATTGGGACAATAAAACAACAGGTGTACCTGCTAATCTGGTTGAAGAAATAAAAATCAAAGGCACGATGTTTAAAAGTATTAAAGCAGAGCCTCAGTACCAAACGGTATTTACGCTTAAAAATTAAAATTATGAAAAAGTATCTTGCCCTTTTATTCGTATGTTGTTCTCTGCAAGTCAGCGCTCAGGTCATTGATGTAACTAAGTTTGGCGCCAAACCCAACAGCTTTGCTGATGCAACCGAAAGTGTAAAACAAGCCATTGCGATCACAAACGGACAGCCTAAATCAGTATTAAATTTCCCAAAAGGCAGATACGATTTCTGGCCCGACAAGGCTACTGAAACCCATTACTATATTTCGAACTCTTCTTCTGAAAAAGAATTCCCTGTAAAAAAACAAAAGGTCGGCCTGTTCTTAAAAGGATTAAAAAATATCACTATAGAAGGCAACGGTTCCGTATTTGTTTTTCATGGTAAAATGATTACCTGGGTCTTGGACAGTTGTGAAAACATAAGTATCCAAAACCTGGCGATCAATTATGAACGCCCTGGTATGTCAGAAATGACCATTAAAGAATCAACCCCAACGAGTGTCATTGCAAGTATACATCCCGATAGTAAATTTGCAATTATCGATGACAGATTACAATGGTACGGCGAAAAATGGATGCCCCAAAATTATCATGCCGTTTTAGTACGCCCTACAGAAGGAACTCTATTTTATAGCAATTGGGATCCTTTTTTAAGAAGCAAGGTCGAAAAAATTAATCCCCTTACCGTAAAATTCACAGGTGATTTTTCAAAATTTAAAGCTCAGCCTAACGATGTATTAACCGTAAGGGACCCTAATCGCGATTATGTTTGTGCATTCAATAACCGATCTAAAAACATTAGGTTACATAACCTGCATATGTATTCCCTTCATGGATTGGGTATTGTTTCGCAATTCTCCGAAAACCTGAGTTATGACAGTGTTTTCGTAGAACCTGAAAAAAACAGCGGACGGGTAATCGCTTCATCGGCAGATGGCATGCATTTTTCTGGTTGCAAAGGCCAGATCACCATTAACAATTGTCGGTTTAATGGCCTACATGATGATCCGGTAAATGTTCACGGC
This sequence comes from Pedobacter sp. HMWF019, assembly GCF_003061025.1. Classification (GTDB taxonomy): domain Bacteria; phylum Bacteroidota; class Bacteroidia; order Sphingobacteriales; family Sphingobacteriaceae; genus Pedobacter. The sequence goes on from NZ_QAIL01000240.1 coordinate 10,327, forward strand.
ACACATCTTATTGTAAGTGAGATTCTATCCCCAACCTCATTAAAAATAAAATTTATGCATCATCAAACTTACGGTTTTGATGCATTTGTTGCTGGAGATACTGTGGCTTACCTACACCCTGCATCCTTACAAATCTATGCAAATGGTATAGTTAAAACAGCCAGATTGATCTCTGAAAGGGAGATGTTAGTAGAAATGCAAAAGCCTTTCACCTCAGGATTAAAAATCGGCGATGCACTTGAAAATTTAACCTGGACCCCATCGGTAACCATCAAAAATTCACTCTTCGCAGGTACAATATCCCGCGGAAATTTAATTACAACCCGTCGTAAGGTGGTTATAGAAAACAATGTGTATTACCGCACCGGAATGCATGCTATTTTAATTGAAAACGATGCATCTGGCTGGTATGAATCAGGACCGGTTAACGATGTCACCATCCGTAACAATCAGTTTATAGAATGTGGATACAATTCAGCTCCCGATAATTATATAATTAATATTAATCCTCAAAACCACCAGTTGGTACCGAAATACTATGTGCATAAAAATATCCACATAGAAAACAACAGATTTAAGGTTTACGACTATCCTATATTATCTGCCAGAAGTACAAATGGTCTCACTTTTATCCATAATAAAATAGAAAAATCAGATTTCATGCCTGCCGGACAAAAAAGAGCTGAATTTAATTTAACCGCCTGTACTGATGTAAAAATTAAAGGCAATCAGTTCGAAACAGAAAAGCCTGCGATACAATTACAAAAAATGGATAAAAGTGACATAAAAACTGATATAAAAACAAAATAACTTCACCGCTGAGAAAAATAAATTGATGTTATCACAAACCTGGAAATATGTTCCTACATTTATAGTTTATTAACCACAAAATCATCTCCATGAAAACGATCAAATTCTTCGCTTTTGTAGCTTTTATCCTCGCCCTTTCTTTTAGTGCTTTTTCACAAGACAAAACAGGACAGGTTTACCTAATACGTACTACTGGTTATACCGGTTCTGCTGTCAATTATAAGTTGTATATTGATGGGCAGCTGGTTTGTAAACTAAAAAACAAATCCTACTCTATTCACAGCATCAGTGTTGGAGACCATACCATTAGTGTATCTAGCGGAGGAATATCTAACGGAAAAAAATCAGCACCATTAAAGATTACAGTTGCTGAAGGTAAGATAAACTATATTAGCGTAGTGAGTACTCAAGCTGGTTATTCAAATAAAATCACCTGCCAGGAAATTACTAAAAACTCTGCAGATCCTCTATTGGCAAAAGCTACTGAAAATAAAAATTGCTTAGCAAAATAAAAACTCATTATATCAAAAGAGCCCGGTGTCTTTACAGACGCCGGGCTCTTTTTGTTTATAGTGGTCAGGTTGCCCTTATTTAGAGTTTTTGCTGGACATCACAGCCAGATTAGTCGCTTCAGCCAGTTGTGCATCAAGATCAGCAGCGGCAGCAAACAACGGAGTAGAAGAAGTCGTTTTCAATGCAGCAAAGCGGGTTACATTTAAATTGGAAGCTTCTCCTTTTACCGATATATGACGATCAGTCGATCCGCTTAACTTCAATGAAGACGCATCTTTGATCACGGTATACACATCCTGCGCAACAACATTCACTTCAACCTTTGCATTGTCCTGAACGAAAACCTGAAGTACCGGTAATTTAAAACAACCAGTTGATTTTACAACAGCATTTTCAGAAGCATCAATTCTTTTCAAATCTTTCACGGTCAGATAAACAGTTGTGGCCTGATCATCAGCAGCATCGATAAACAATTTATTGCCATCTCTTTTGAAAGAAACTTTAGCCTCTGGCTGATCAGTTTCTACACGGAAACTTTCTTTAGTTCCCTGACGCAGGTAAACAGTTACATTACCTTTTACTTTGATCATATTAAATCCAGAAACAGCAGAGATTTCTGAAGGATTTTTGTCGCCTTCTTTTGCAAAAGTTGTGAATGCAGATGAAGTTAAAACGATAGCTGTTAAAGCTGTTGCGAATAAGGTTTTGATAGCGGTTTTCATATCTTTATGTTTTAAGTTTTTTAAATTCTCTTTGTACATAAGACGCCCTCAACCTCAAAACGTTGCAGCAGTTTTTGCGCTATTAGACCAACGGCAGTGTAACCATCGACGAACAGCCAAATATTCACGACCAGCTGCAAAACCAACTCCTGCGAAATCCTACCGGCCACCTCCCCTCTGCAATTTGCTACAGAAAATTTCACCCTGTTGATGAGGCGGCCTCAGAGATCTGCGGGCTCCTTCAGCCCGTCTGAAATCGTCAGCCGCGAAGCAACAGGGTAAAATTTTCAAAGAAATCCGCCTCCTCTTCAGCTTCTAACAATCAATTTAGTAGGCAGATACACCGTTTCAAAATCTTCCTCTTTATTTTTAATCAAAGACAACAATTGTTTCGCTGCCAGTTTGCCTAATTCGTAAGCAGGCTGATAGATTGTTGTAGGCTGTCCAGAAAATATATCCGCCAGATCGCTGTTGCAAAAACCAGCCAGCGGCACTTTCAATCCCAATTTATTCAACACCTTGATCGCAGTGGTCGTAAAAGAATCCGTTGTCGTAAAAATAGCCTCCGCATGCTGATGGTTTATAAAATTCTCCGTAAACAGCTTGGTGAGCTGTGCCTGTAGTAGTTCAGGATTGGAAGGATCACAATGCGCAATCAGCTCCTCCCTTTGCTCTATTCCACGGTATTTCATGGCCTCCAGAAAACCATTTAACCTTTCCCTGCTTAAAAAAACATCCTGTTTACAATTGATCACCAGGGTTCTTTCAATGTCCTTATCCAGCAGATATTGGGCAGCTTTAAAAGCACCTCCCAAATTGTCAACAGCAATTTTGTGGGTATGGATCTGGTCACTGATCCGGTCAAATAAAACAACAGGAAAGCCTGTTGCCTGCAAATTCTTCAGGTAAGTCAGGTCCATACTGTTGAAACTTGGAGAAATCAGCAAACCATCTACCCTATTGTCTACCAGCATTCTTACACAATTCTGCTCACTCTCAAAAGAACCCCTGCTTTGCATCACCAGAAACTGGTAACCTGTATCGTTACAATGATCGTAAATCCCATTGATGATCTGGGTTATAAATGAACTGTCAATGGAACATACGACTACACCTATAGTTTGTGTTTTGCCATCCCTTAGTCCACTGGCAAACTTGTTCACTGTAAACTTTAAATCCGCCGCATATTTCTTCACCCTTTTCTTGGTGGCAGAACTCACCTGGTAATTGTCCGAAAGCGCCCTGGAAACTGTAGAGGCAGAGAGATTAAGATCTTCTGCTATTTTTCGGATGGTCATATTCTGGCCACCTGCTTTCTTGCTATTCGTACTATTCATACCCGATTCTATTGATTGATATTGGAGGAGAGGTATTCTGTTGGCATACAACCATAATATTGCTTAAACGCTGTAGAGAAATAAGAAGGCGAGTTGAACCCACACATATAGGCAATCTGTGCAATGGTATATCGTTTAGACTGTATCAGCTCTACCGCTTTCTTAAACCTGATGCGCTTTACAAAATCAGTTGCAGACTCTCCTGTAATTGCCTTCAACTTTAAATAAAGGTTAGATCTGCTCATTCCGATTTCACGGCTAAACTTATCTACAGAAAATTCAGAATCTGAAAGGTGCAATTCTATAATAGAAATAGCCTCTTTCAAAAACTCTTCATCCAGTGTATTGAAAGCAATATTCTCCGGTACAATTTCTTTACTGGTCGAATAATATTCTTTTAGACGCTTACGCGAACGCAGCAAATTGGTCACCTTCGCCGCAAGTAAGGCTGTAGAAAACGGCTTGGTCACATAATCATCTGCCCCCATTTCCAGGCCCCTGATCTGCTGACTGGCTTCATTTCTTGCGGTTAACAAGATCAGAGGAATATGAGAAGTATTGATGTTCTGTTTTACCCGTTTACAAAAATGCAGACCATCCAGTTCCGGCATCATCACATCGCTGATAATCAAATCAAACTGCCGGATCTCCAATGTTTCCAAGGCCATTTTTCCATCAAAAGCAATTTCAACCGCATGGCGTTCCTGAAAATACTCCTGCAGATAGGCTAAGATTTCCTTGTTATCATCTACCAGCAATATCCTGCTTTTGTGCGCAGGATCCTCATGTATCAAAACAGCTTCGGTCTCTGTATCCAGGTACATCTCGTGGTTATCTGGAATGGCTTCTTCATCTGCAATAATGGAAAGCTCATACAAGGGGCTTTCAGCTTTTGAATCCTGTTCATAAAAAGCATCATTCATGGGGATGATCACTGTAAAAATGCTCCCTTTACCAGGGCTGCTTTCTGCAGTAATTGTGCCATGGTGCAGTTCCACCAGTCTTTTGGTAAAAGCCAGTCCAACACCAGAGCCCAGGTTCATTTCCTGGTTATTTACCTGATAGAAGCGATCGAAAACCCTTGATAAATCACTTTCATTTATCCCCACCCCGCTATCCGTTATTTTGATCACGGCGAAATCGTTTTTTGTAGTGAGTTGAATATCAATCCTGTCTTGTGCACGGGTATACTTAAAAGCATTGGACAACAGGTTAAAGAGTATTTTTTCTATGGCATCATGATCAAAATAGAAAGAGAGCTTGGCATGTCCGGAGTGGCAGGTATAATGGATCTGGTTCTTTTCCGACAAAGGTTTAAAAGAAACATAGATCTCGTGTATAAAACTAACAACATCACTTTTGCTCACCTTTAATGGCCGGGTTCCGGTTTCAGTTTTTCTAAATTCAAACAATTGATCTACCAGATTATACAATCTTCTCGCATTCACCAGCATCATCTCGTATTTTTTAGATAAAGTCCTGTCTGCTGATGGTTTTTTCATCAGTTCTTCAAGCGGTGCGAGGATCAAAGTAAGCGGGGTTCTCAATTCGTGGGAAACATTGGTAAAGAAGTCCATTTTTACCTGGTTGATATAACTCACCTTTTCTTTATCAATACGCTCTAATTTGAGCTGATGTAAGGCCTTGATGCGTTCTGAAACAATTCTATAGGCAATATAGGCAGCCACTCCAAGAACCAGCAACAACAGCAGATAAAACCAGGTGGTGTTGTACCATTGGGGAAGAATAACAATATTGAGTTCCCTCACTGCACTAAACTCTCCGTTAGGACCCGCAGCTTTAATCTGAAAACGATAATCTCCAGGTCGCAAATTACTATAGCTTACCTTTAAATTATCCGTCTTCTGCCAATCGGTATCGTAACCAACCAGCTTGTAATAATAGTGAGTCCTGTTAGAATACACATAGTTAAAAGTATTGAACTGGATACTAAACTGTTTGAATTCCGGCGCAAATCTCAGTTCAGTAAGCTGGTCGATATGATTCCCGAGCAGTTGCGTCTCATCACCCGCCGAAACTGCTTTATTAAATACCTCCAGGCCTGTAAATTTAAGAGTTAAAGGCAGCGGTTTCTGTTTAATATCAGCAGGATAGAAATAAGAAATACCTTTAATACCTCCAAACAGCAGCATTCCATCGGCAGCTTTACAAAAAGCATAATCATTGAACTGGTTATTTTGAAGACCATCTGACTCATCAAAAATCTGGGCCGATTTTGTATCGGGATTAAACCTGACCAACCCGCTGTTGGTAGAAACCCAAAGGTTCCCTTCATCATCGGGCAGTAAACCATAAATAGTTCCTTTGATCAGGTCTTTATTGGCGTTGAAACTGATAAAGGCCTGCTTATTCTCGTTATATAACCTTAAGCCTTCTCTGGTACCCGCCCAGATTCTGTGTTTTTGGTCCTCGATAATACAGTTCACAATATCCTCACTTAGTTTTCCTTCCGTTGGATTATCGAACAATAAGTTATCCGGATAAAAAAGGGTTACCCCATTGGTGGTACCAATCCAGATCCGATGCTGACTATCTTCAAACAGATAGGTAATATCATCTGAAGTGAGCCTTTTCCCCGCTTTATCCAGAAGGATATGTGTAAAAGTTTGGCTTTGCGGATTAAACTGATCCAGCCCAGACCTTGTACCTACCCAGATCCTGCCCTTGTAATCCCGGATCACACTGTACACCAAATCCCCGGCGATACTGTTTGGATCATTTTCATTATGGCGAAACTGCTTGACCAAACCCGTTTGTGGATCCAGTAAATTGAGTCCTCCATTATGTGTTCCAATCAGTAATTTTCCACTTCCATCAAATTCTATGGCTTTAATATTACCGGAGCCAAGACTGTTGCTCTTATTATCACTATAGGCAAAATAGTCAATGGTATTGTTTTGCCTGTCCCAGTAATTTAGTCCTTTATCATTAGTCCCAATCCAAAAGTTCCCCTTCACATCTTGTTTTATCACACTAATCACCTCATCATTTAACGACAGCTTTCCTGTATTCTGGCTAAGGAGATTAAATTTGATATCATTTTTATGATAATAGTTCGCGCCACCATAGTATGTACCCAGCCACATGGCTTTTTGACGATCCTGAAATATGCAGCGCACAGAGTTCTGACTAATGGTATAGGGCTGTGAAATTTGATGAAAATAATTCTCAAATACTAAACCCGAGGTGTTCAAGATTGATAAACCCCGAAAGGTTCCCAGCCAAATATTTCCGTCCACATCTTTTCCAACACATCGGATATTGTTATCAGCAACACTATTAATGCCAGGCGAATGCAGAAAGACCTTTTTCTGTTCCGTTTCAAAATTATATTGAATAACCCCTTTGCCTTCTGTGGCTATCCAAAAGACATCTCCATCCATGTAAACATCATTAATTTGTGGCTTATCGGTTCCTAAATCAATCTTTACTAATTTATTTTCAGGGCCCGTCATTTTAAAAAGGCCAACTTCTGTACCTATTAAAATAGCTTGCTTCCAGCTACCAATATAAACTACTCTTTTAATACCTGTGTTAAAAGAATCGTAATTGACTTGCTTAAATTGCGACCCGCCTGCGGTCAACTTAAAAATGCCACCAACAACAGAAGTAGCCCAAATATTATGTTGCGGATCTTCTGTGATAGACGAAACATACCATTCGCCCAGACTACGGGGCAGCTTATAATTAACAAAGTTATCCGTAGCGTAGTTGTAACAACTCACGCCCTGGTTACCCCCCGCCCATAAACTCCCTTTATGGTCTACAAAGAGTGTACGGATATAATAAGACTGTATACTTTTTGGATCTGACTTTACGGGTCTGTAAATCTTAAAGCCCTTACTGTCATATCTGCTTAAGCCATCTTGTGTCCCCATCCAGATAAAACCCAGGGTATCCTGCTTAATGGCAAAAATGGTACTTTGCGAAAGTCCTTTATTAATAGAAATATTCCGAAAATGCCTTTCTTTAACCTGAGCATGACCATTCAGGCACAGCACCAGCACGACGGCTAACAATAAACTTCTATACAACATAAAGACCCTTTATAAATATTCTCCTCACAACCAAACCACAAGTTCCTAATTATTTCTCTGATAATTAAATGTTTGAAACATTTACGGCTGCCTGTCAAACTTGGCAACATCAGGTAATTCATCCACAACCTCTTTTTTGTTCAATGTGATTCCATTCATTTCCAATAACATAGAACTTCCCGGTACTTGTGGCCTATAATCTTTACCAAGATAATGAATTGGCAAATTGCCGTAGCTGAATAAAGACGGATGCTGTTTACCTGAAATTTGCAAGGCTGCTGGTTTGTCCCCATCCAACTGGACTTGAATATCCCATTCCCCTATTTCCAGATGATACAGTCCATTACTGGCCGACAAAGTTTTAATAACTTCAGCCTGGCCATCCCTGATTTGGATCACCGTTAAAAACCTGATTTTCTGTGCCGGCAGAGAAGTAATACCTGCATGCCATTGGTCTTTAAACTCTTTGATCTTACCATTATCGTCAGTCACTTTATTCCAGTTTACTGCAGGCTCAAAAAATTTATCGTGTACATTCATTGTTATGGAGCTGTTGGCAAATACACTGGCATTTACAGTACCCAAATCGGTTTTTACATCAAAATTCTGCCGATCGGAATGATCGCTTTTTTGTGCTTCGATCTCATAATATGGCGCATGAAACTGTGTCGTCCATTTTACCGGCTTATTCGCTTCCAGTTCATCGTACAGCACAATATAGCCCCCTTCCAGTTGCAGCATATGCCTGCGATAAAGCGTTACGCCACTTTCACCATAACCATTTGCTTTGTCAGGCCTTACGTTAATTTGCTTAAACCGGTCCAACCAAAATTCACTTTTAATATCGCCATAAGCATTGCTGGCATCACCCAGTGCATACTGAATGTTCTGCCCGGAAATTGCCCTGGGTATCCAGCCATAGCCTTCTTCTCCAATTTTCTGGTTCAGGCTATCAGCCAGAATCGTGTTATAAGCTTTTGAACTGCGATAATACAATAAATTGTGTTTGTCGCTAAAATTGCTGTAATAACCCGTCCCACCAAAAATAACTTTGCCTTTATAATTAATCGTAAAAGCATTTTGCGAGGCATGACCATGACCTGAAGAGCCAAACGGACTGCTGAACAAATAGCTGCTTAGACTTTTATCGGCATGCGCCAGGTCTTCATGCATCGCCACTACACCAACATCCGCAAATTTCCGGGATTTGGGCAGTTGAGCAGGAGCTATCTCCGGGAGTTTGTTATTGGGCTTATAATTGAGTAAACGGAACAACAGAAAATCGTCAGTACCATGAAAATACCCGGGATTTTCTGCCTTAATTCCGGAAACATACCAATTTAAATAAGGGTTATTTTCTCTAAAAGTCAATGCATCGGCAAACCAGGCTTCTCCTTTAACTACAGTAGGGATATTTTCCCACATATCACCTATGGCTGTACTGGCCGAACCAACCGGATGCGTGTACAACATATAATAAGGTAGGTTTTGCATCCAGGGCAGTTTAAAATAATCCACACCGCTAAAATCCCCGAACATTTGCGAAAGGTAAATAATAGACTTAAAATTAACCCTGAAATAACCATTACCTTCGTGCCAGCCCCCGTCGGTGGTGCCCAGAACAGGAAAACGTGCCGACCAAACCTCATACATATAGGTTAACCATTCTTTAGCCTCCGGCACATCGTTTATAACCGCTACCGTAGCAATAGCCAGATTGCGCAGCGTAATCTGCCAAACGTGGTTATCACTTACATGCAGTTCGAAACGGTTGGGTAAATGGTCATACACACGTTTTGCCCGCAACGTAATCACGTTTTTAAGGAACTCTTTTTCCTGCACATCCAGAAAGCTGTACCCAGCATCATAAAACCAACCTAAAGCCTCTAACACAGCCCCACTGGTAAAATCATCGCCTGTAGCCAATCCGTCTGGGTTCATATGAGCAATGTTCAGTGCTCTCCGCTTGGCATCCAATATAAATCGTTTGTCTTTGGTCAACTGATAAGCGATACACAAATTACGCACCGGTGTACCCACAGCATCCCCAAAACCGTGATACATCCGCTCCAGGATTATTTTTTTCTCTCTTGGATTTTTACCAGTAGTATCAATAACCCTTTGCGGTTCTTCCACCGGCAGTGGTGTACGCATCAGCTTTTCGGCAAAAACAATAAACTTTTTTGCTTCAGGATTCTGTAAGTTATTCCGGTAAAAATCTTCTCCAATACGGTTCATATCCCACAGCAGCGGATGAGCCCCCTCATTACGTTTCAACACTGTATTTACCGGAGGAGCAACTTTTTCATTCGCATATTTGGCATCAATTACAAAATCGTAAACTGGCGACCATACCCATTGGTCCTTACCTTTGAGCGAATAACCGTATTTCCAATACCATTTACCAGGCCTTAATGCCTGATGTAAAGGATAAACTGCCCAACGCTGTTCCGCACTGCTGATCAGATCGTTCTTAAAAGCCTGGTCACTGGCCAGCATGATTTTATACCGCACATTGCCAATATTAGGATCTTCGGGCACTTCGCTGCCGCTTTCCATCGGTGTTACTCTATTTTTACCATTGGTGGCTGGCCACAGCAGGGCCGGTGCATTGGTAGGAACAGTAATGCCATTGACCGGATACGGCCATTCCCTCACCCGTGAATGAAGTTTTTCGGCAGTTAGTTTAACAACAGCCGGCTGCTGCTGGGCAAAGGTATTCAGCGTTATTCCGCAGAGTCCTATTGCAAGTATTTTGTTCATCATCTTATAACCCCGCTGTAAATTTATCTCCGTTTTTTTCGCACCATTTTTTTAAATAGTTTCTCATGCTGATCAACTTCTTTTTATAAGCCGTATTTACCGCCAGGTTATTGATTTCACCCGGATCTTTGCTCAGATCAAACAACTGTTCTTTGATCTCCCCTTTATTGTAAACGATGTATTTAAAATCTTTGGTGATCACCGCACGCCCACTGATCCCCAGCAAATCTTCGTTATCTGCAAAATCAGTTTCTATCACTAAAGTATCGCGCAGGTTCTTACCCGGATTGATCAATCTTTTACTGATGTCTATGCCTTTGAGATATCCCGGTTTCTGAACGCCTGTTAAGCCGCAAATGGTGGGTATCATATCTGTTCCATTGCAAACCAGCATGTCGTCTGTACGAGGCTTCCATGCACCTATTTTCGATACAATGAAGGGTATTCTCGAGGCTTCTTCATATAAGATCTGTTTCTGGTTCCAGCTATGCCCTGCATACCCATCTCCATGATCTGCTGTAAAAATGATGATGGTATTTTTTTCTACACCATATTTTTTCAGCGAGGCCAGTACCATTTCTATATATTTATCTACTTTCTCCACCAAACGGTTATATGCCCATCTGTACTGACGCCATTGGTCGGCATTCCATTTTGTGCTTGGGTAAGTCCTTTCGCTCACTTTTTGCTGGTCGCGAACAATTTGAGGTTCATTTGCCGGAATTCTCCAGTTGGCCGGCAATTCCGGGCACTGCGCTGCCGGAGGGGCATCTTCCAATACATCCATCTTTAGTGCCTCCCCCCTGGCCCACTCACAAATATCATGAGGGTTTAAAAATGAAGCCACCAGTAAAAATGGTTTATCTTTATTCTCTTTAATAAATCTTGCACAATAA
>NZ_QAIL01000241.1 GCF_003061025.1 Pedobacter sp. HMWF019
GGTTAATGGCATTACTTATACCTCACCTGAACCTGCTACTTATATTGGTGCTTTTGGAACCAAATAACTTATAATATAACTATATCTACATGCATAAATCAATTATAGCCGCAGGCATTTTACTAATACAACTCCAACTGGCATGCGCACAAAAGCCAGCTATTCCTGTTTCTCCTCTTGAGGATAAGACCATTATTAAACCCGCTATAATTTCAGAGCCGGTACAGTTTGATTCTGATGATCCGGCCATTTGGCTAAATCCTTCAAATCCGTCAAAGAGTCTGGTAGTGGGTACAGACAAATCTGAAAATGGCGCTTTATATGTATATGATCTTCAGGGAAAGATTGTCCGTGTGGTTAAAGACCTCAAACGCCCCAACAATGTAGACATCGCTTATGGATTGGTTTTGAATGGAAAACCTACCGATATTGCGATTACAACAGAACGCATTACGCATAAGCTTCGCATTTTCACTTTACCAGATATGACTCCAGTAGATAATGGTGGAATTCCTGCATTCGAGGGAGAATTGGGTAAAGGATTTAGAGATGTAATGGGCATTTCTATCTATACCTCCAAAAATGGTAAAATGTATGCTATTACCGGCCGAAAAACCGGACCTACCACTGGAGGATATATTTGGCAGTACCTACTGGAAGACGATGGAAAGGGCGCTGTTAAAGCAACATTGGTTCGCAAATTTGGCAAATACAGTGGTAAAAAAGAAATAGAGGCCATTGCAGTTGACAATGAACTGGGCTATATCTATTATTCTGATGAACAGGTAGGAGTAAGGCAATATTATGCTGATCCTGAAAAGGGAAACGAAGAATTGTCTATTTTTGGTACGACTGGTTTTACAGAAGATCATGAAGGAATTTCAATTTATAAATTAACAGATACTACAGGATATATTCTGGTGTCAGATCAGGGCGCAAATAAGTTCCAGATATTTGACCGGGCAGGAACAAAAACAAAACCATTTGAGCACAAATTATTAAAGGTAGCCAATGTACAAGCTTCCCACAGCGATGGCTCTGACATAGTTTCTGTTCCCTTAAATGCAACATTTAAGCATGGTTTATTCGTAGTGATGAGTGATGATAAGACATTTCATTATTACAGATGGGAAGATATTGCAGGTAAACGGTTGAAGATAGCTGGTCAATAACTTTAGTTATTATTCGGTTAAAAGGCTTCTGATTGATGTCAGAAGCCTTTTTTTTGAAAATATTGGAATAATTTGGTTTTACTGAACAGTGTTCACTATATTTGCACCGTTATTTATTATGGCAATTAAAGATAGAAAAGAGCGGGATAAGCTGGACAGAAGAAAACTGATTATTGAATCGGCTACTAAACTGTTTCTGGAGCAAGGGTATGAAAAAACTTCTATCCGTAATATTGCCGATGATATCGAATATAGTCCTGCAACCATATATCTTTATTTCAAAGAGAAAGATGAAATCTTTTACGTGATCCATGAACAAGGTTTTGAACTTTTGGGACAGCAGTTTACTTTGTTGAGCCAAATTCAAAATCCCTTCGATCGCCTATTTGAAATGGGAAAGACCTATTTGAAATTTGGAGTCGAAAATCCGGATTACTACGACCTGATGTTTATTATGAGAGCTCCACTTGCTGAAATTGCGTGTCATGCTAATTGGGATGCCGGTGATAATGCTTTTCAATACCTTGTCAGAACGATCTCGGAATGTCTGGAGCAGCAGATGATCAAAGCCGGAGATCCGCACACTATTTCAATGAGTATGTGGTCTTTTGTTCACGGACTGGTTTCCTTACGCATCCGGGATAGATTTAAGTCCTTAAATATTGATGATGACCTAAGTGAGAACTTATTACTTCAAAGCCTGGATTATTTTATGCAGAACATAAAGGTTTAAAAAAATTTGCACTAACATAAACACTGTTCACTAAATAACCAATGATAATTTTTTTGAATTAAATCGTAACAAACAGAAAACCCACCGCTCTTAATAAACAGTGTTCATTTTATAAACAATGATTCAAATGAAATTGATTTTTAAATTTAAAACAGTCTTTCTGGTTATCCTGCTATACTGGGTACCAATGCAGGTCTTTGCTCAAAATCCCCTCCAAACTTATCTGGACGAAGCTTTAAGAAATAACCTTGGTTTGCATAAGCAAGATTTTGCTTTTCAAAAAAGCCTTTATGCCCTTAAAGAAGCTAAAGGACTTTTTCTGCCTGATGTGGAATTCAATACCTCTTATTTAACATCTGGAGGTGGACGTAAAATAGAAATCCCTATCGGGGATTTATTGAATCCGGTTTACAGCACTTTAAACAGTCTGACCAATTCGGGAAAATTTCCGCAAGTGGATAATGTGAGCCAGACCTTTAACCCCAATAACTATTATGATGCAAAGCTTCATACCACACTTCCTTTGTATAACGCGGAGATCATCTTTAACTCCAGGATAAGAAAGCAACAGATCAGTTTGCAGCAAGCGCAGTTAAAGGTTTACAAAAGAGAACTGGTTAAACAGGTTAAGTTAGCCTATTATGTTTATCTACAATCTCTACAAGCCGAAAAAGTATTGGAAAACGGATTGGCCTTGGCTATGGAGAATTTGAGGATCAACCAGGCGATGGTTAAAAATGGAAAGGCCATCAGAACGGTGATCAGTCGTGCGGAGAATGAAGTTGCCGGCCTTCGTGCACAGCAGGAGGATGCCAGGGCACAGACCCTTAATGCTGCAGCCTATTTTAATTTTCTGTTGAACAAGCCTCTAAACTGCAACATTGAAATAGAAGCCGAACGGCCTGTATTGATACAGAAGGATAGCCTTGAAGGTCATAAAAGAGAAGAATTGTTGGTGTTAGAATCTGCAACTCAAGTCAACCAATTTTCCCTCGGGTTAAGCAAAGCACATGTACTTCCAAAGTTGTCTACCTTTCTGGATTTAGGTAGCCAGGGAGATTTTGTAAAAGTGAATCGTGAAACGCCCTATTATCTATTCGGAGTAACCTTATCCTGGCAGATTTTCTCCGGAAATCGAAATCATAATAAGATACAGCAAGCCAGGTTAGACTTGAAAACCGCTGAAACAGAACTTAACCAGGCAGAACAACAATTACTGTTGGAAACAGAAACCGCACAGAACCGCTTAACAGCCGCACTTCAATCTTACAAAGCAGCTGTTAGCCAAAGTGCGCTTTCACTGCAATATTATAAAGATGAACAAAGACTTTACAAAGAAGGACAGGCACTTTACCTGGAATTACTGGATGCACAAACCAGGCTGATCAACGACCAGCTTAAAGAAAGCATAGCTTACCTGAATGTGCAAACCAGACAAACAGAACTAGAAAGAGCAAAAGCAAGCTATATACTTTAACCTACAAAGAAAAGAATTAAAAGATGAAACAGATCAACTATTTCGCGGTGCTGATGCTCAGCACTGCCATATTTACCAGCTGCAAACACTCAAAGCCAGTGGAAAAAACAGATAATACAGTTCCTGTAAAAGTTATTTCTGCAAATGAACTTCAGGAAAGCGAACCTTTGGAAACTTCGGGCCTGTTGTCTTCAGAACAACAAAGTAACCTTTCTTTTAAAACAGGCGGTATCATTAACCGTATCCTGGTAAAAGAAGGAGACCATGTTCGCAAAGGACAGGTACTGGCCTTATTGAATATGACTGAAGTAAGTGCGCAGATGAACCAGGCAGAAGAAACTTATCAGAAAGCAAAAAGAGATGCCCGGCGAATTGCCAATCTTTTTAAAGATAGTGTAAGTACCAGGGAACAACTGGAAAACACACAAACCAGTTTAGCTATTGCTAAAAAGCAATTGGATATTGCACGTTTTAACAACACTCAATCCAGTATTGTTTCTAATACAGATGGGGTAGTGCTAAAAAAACTAGCCAATGAGGGAGAACAAGTGGGAGGTGGTGCTGCTGTGCTATTTGTGAGTAGTGTTGCAGGTAAGGACTGGGTGATTAAATGCGGCATTACAGATAAAGACCGGGCCAGGATCAGTGGAAATGAGAAAGCAGAAATTCACTTTGATGCCTATGCTCAAACCTTTTCAGGAAAGGTCAAAACCCTCGCTCAGGGAAGCGATAGTGGTTCTGGTTTGTATCAGGTAGAAGTTCGGCTGGAGCCAGGAAATGTTCAGTTAATTTCTGGCCTGTTTGCCAAGGTTAAGATCTATCCTGCTGGCAAAACAGATTTGCTCTCTGTTCCGGTAGATGCTCTGATAGAAGGGAAGAACGATAGTGCTTATGTCTTTACAGTTGTAAATCAAAAGGCACAAAGGAAAGCCGTTAAACTCGCCTATTTAAAAGGGGATAAAGCGTTTATTTCCTCCGGCTTAACTTCTGGAGATCGGGTGATCAGGGAAGGTTCTGCTTATCTGACAGAAGGCTCTTTGGTTAAAATCATTAAATAAATAAAGACAAACAAGATGAAATTACCTGAATTCGCAGTAAAAAATTATCAGTTTACGCTCATTGTCTTTATTGCCGTATTTGCACTTGGACTGTATTCTCTGTTTACTATGCCTAGAAGCGAGGATCCGGAAGTACATGCACCACAATTTACTGTAGTGGTGGTTTATCCGGGAACAAGCCCAAAAGATATGGAGCAACTGGTAGTGGATCCGATGGAAAAGAAAATCCATGAACTTGACGATATTAAACATGTAACCACCAATATTAGTGATGGGCTTGCTGTAATGCAGGTGATTTACAAATACAGCTCCAATACGGATGACAAATACCAGGAGGTGGTGAGAGAAATCAATAGTTTGCGGGGAAGCCTTCCATCTGATATCTCAGACATCCGGATAGAAAAGCAAACGCCTTCTGACGTCAGTATCTACCAGTATGCACTGGTGAGTGAAAATGCTTCTAATACTACATTGAAAAAATATGCAAAAGACTTAAAAGAAAGACTTGAAAAAATAAAGGCTTTAAAAAAGGTAGCTTATGCAGGTGTTCCGGAGCAGCAGGTTAATGTGAAATTGAACCTGCAGAAAATCTCTCAGGAAAAATTGACCCAAAATCAGGTAATAGCCGCTTTACAAAGCGAGAATGTCAATATACCTGGGGGCAGCATCAGTATTGGCAATAGTAAAATGAACATCAAAACCAGTGGAAACTTTGCCAATCTGGAAGAAGTAAAAAATACAGTAGTCTATTCTGCGCAAGGGAAAGTTGTTTATCTCAAAGATATCGCCGATGTGACTTTGGGTTATGAGGATGAAACCCATATTACGCGTTTAAATGGTTACAGATGTAGTTTTGTGAATGCCAGTTTAAAGGATAAGGAAAATATTATCGCAGTTCAGGATAAGGTTGCGCCGGTTATAGATGCATTTAAGAAAGAATTGCCCACCAATATAGATTTGGTTAAAGTGTTTGATCAGGCTAAAAGTGTAGATGTACGTCTTTCTCATTTTACCCGTGATTTTGCCATTGCTATTTTGCTGGTATTGATTACTTTATTGCCTTTAGGTACCCGTGCTTCTGTGGTTGTGATGATTTCCATCCCACTTTCTTTGGCTATAGGATTAACTTTGATGAATCTACTGGGGTACAATATTAACCAACTCAGCATTGTAGGAATGATCGTTGCACTGGGCATCCTGGTGGATGATAGTATCGTTGTGGTTGAGAATATTGAACGCTATCTGCGAATGGGCTATGGTAAGCTGGAAGCTTCTGTGAAGGCAACTTCGCAGATTGGTATTGCAGTAGTTGGATGTACTGTATTGCTGATCTTTGCTTTCTTGCCTATTGTGTTCCTTCCAGAAGGTGCGGGTGATTTTATCAGAAGCTTACCGCTGTCGGTTATTACGACTATTCTGGCTTCTATGGTGGTTTCTTTAACTGTAGTGCCATTTTTGGCGAGTATTATTCTTAAACCACATGAAAGTGAGGAAGGAAATTTTCTGCTGAGGGCAATGAAAAAGGGAATTCATACGACCTATGGAACAGTATTAAATAAGGCGCTAAAACATCCGGCTATTACCTTAATGATCATTGGAGGAATATTTATAGCATCACTTGCTTTAGTGCCAGTAATTGGAAGTAGTTTGTTCCCTAAATCGGAAAAACCGATGTTTCTGGTAGAGATCGAAACCCCCGAGGGTACAAACCTGGCGACGACCAATGAAGTAACCCGTTATGTAGAATCTGTATTAAAGAAGGTACCTGAAATAAGTTCTTTTGCCAGTAATGTTGGAAAGGGAAATCCAAGGATTTATTATAATGTTGGACAGCATAACGAGAGTGAGAACTATGCCGAGATCTTTATCCAGGTAGAAGGTTTGCAGACAAGAGAAAAGGTTGCTGTGATAGAGAAACTGAGACAGCAACTTAAGGATTACCCAGGGGCTACTATTAAGGTTAAGGACTTTGAACAAGGACCACCTGTGGAAGCACCTCTGGCTTACCGTATCTATTCCGATGATTTGGCTGCTTTGCGTAAAACGGCTTTTGATGTGGCTGCCCTGATAGGCAAAGTAGATGGTACCATCTATGTAAATAATCCTTTACTGGTGAAACCAACAGATCTTAAAGTGACCATCAATAAAGAAAAAGCGGGAATACTTGGTGTTGCTTCCGCAGATATAGACAAGACAGTCAGGCTGGGGGCTGCCGGTTTAAATGTAGCTACCTACCGGGAGGATATAGGGAAGGCAGATAATTATAATGTGAATGTTTCTATTCCGAGAAATGCAGACATTCAGGATGTCAGTATATTTGACCGTCTGTACGTTCCTTCTGCCTCAGGACTGAACATTCCTTTTAAAAATGTAGCCTCTGTTGGATTTGAAAGTTCTCCTAATCAGATCAGGCATTACGATAAAGACAGGTATGTAACCATCTCCGCATTTGTAAAGCCAGGTTATAATGTACAGCAACTGGATCAACAGATTACAGCGCAATTAAACCAGTTTAAATTCCCCAAAGGTTTCTCCTTTAAAGTTGCTGGTGAGAAGGAAAGTAAGGAAGAGAGTTTTGGAAACCTGGGCATCATTCTAATCGTTACGGTATTTGGATTTTTAGGTGTACTGATCCTGGAGTTTAAAACCTTTAAAAGCATTCTGATCGTACTCTCGGTAATCCCTCTGGGAATTGTTGGGGGCTTGATTATGCTTTATCTTGCTGGAGAGACCTTGTCATTTACAGCCACAATAGGCTTTATAGCCCTGGTAGGTATTGAGGTCAAAAATTCCTTGCTTGTTGTAGATTTTACCAATCAACTCAGGGCACAAGGCAGAAGTATCCAGGATGCAATTGTAGAAGCAGGGGAAATCAGGTTTGTTCCTATCTTGCTAACCTCTTTAACTGCAATTGGTGGGTTATTGCCATTGGTCATTGAATATAGCGAATTGTATTCGCCACTTGCACTGGTCTTGATTGGTGGTCTGATCAGTTCTACCTTACTGTCCCGTTTGGTTACACCTGTCATGTATAAATTATTGCCACCAGTTGTAGTTCCTGAATAAAAAAAATGCCCGTTGAGGAATATCAGCGGGCATTTTTTTTATTATTTATGAGGTTTGGGTCCCATTACAAATTCAAGTACACCACCTTTTAAGAGTTGTTGGTGTGTAATGTAATTTTTGGTATAGGGTTGGCCATTTAATCTGGTACTTTGGATGTATACATTTTGTTTGCTGTTGTTTTTTGCCTTGATGGTAAATTTTCCTGCCGGAACAGCGATATTTACTTCGTCGGCAGAAGGACTGCCAAACATGTAATGTCCGCTGGCAGGGTTTACAGGATACATTCCTGCGATACTCCATACCGCCCAGGCACTCATCTGGCCACAGTCTTCATTTCCTGCAATTCCATCCGGCTGATCATGATACATAGAATCTACAATCATTCTAATCCGCTCTTGAGTTTTCCAGGATTTACCAACATAATCATATAGATAAGCAATATGATGACTTGGCTCGTTGCCATGCGCATACTGACCAATCATTCCACTAACATCCGGTGATTGATTTTCGCCAGTCATTTTTGAACTGACACTAAACAGGGAATCCAGTTTTTTAACGAAGTTTTCATTACTGCCATATTTTTTGGCAAGCCCATTAACATCATGTGGTACAAAGAAGGTATGCTGCCAGGCGTTGCCTTCTGTAAACATAGCTTTATCCGGATCGTGTTCAGAATAGTAAGGGTCGAAAGGGGTAACCCAGCTACCATCCGCATTTTTTGCGCGGGCAAAGCCAATACGGGTATCAAACAAAGGTTGCCAAAAAGTAGAACGTTTTATAAAGTAATCGTAATCTTTTCGAAGATTCAATTTTTTTGCAACTTTCGCAATGCACCAGTCATCATAAGCATATTCCAGGGTGATGGTTACGCTGCTTCCATATTTGTCTTGTGGAACATAACCATATTGACGGTAATAATTGCTTCCCCTAATGTCTTGCATGGCACTTTTCTTCATCGCTTCATAGGCAAGTTTAACATCTATTCCTTTGATGTCTTTTAATATGGCGTCGGCAAGTACGGGAACCGCGTGGTAACCTGTCATGGTGTTGGTTTCATCACTGCTCAGGTCCCAAACAGGTAACAGGCCATTTTCTTTATAGAAAGCCAGCATAGAGTTCAGAATACCAAGATATCTTTCGTTTTGGGTAAGGGTAAAAAGCGGGTTTAATGCCCTGAATGTATCCCAAAGAGAGTAGGCGGTATAACGTTGCTGTCCAGCCGGCATTTTATGGATTTCGCCCTTTGCATTCTGATAGGTCCCGTCAGTATCAGAATATAAGGTAGGGGCAATACAAGTATGATAAAGTGCAGTATAGAAAATACGTTTTAATTTTAGGTCATCGCTCTTAATTTGAACTTTGGCAAGTTCATGTTCCCATTTGGATTCTGCTTTTTGCTTGGCCTTTTCAAAGCTCCAACCTTTGATTTCCTGCAGAGCCAAGAGTGCTTTATCTGTGTTTACAGTTGATAAGGCCACTTTCATTTTGATCTCTTTGTTTTCAGAAAACAGGAGTTGAGCCAGAACAGAACTTCCTTTAGCTTCTGTGTCATCGTATGCAGTCCCATCTACATTCAGATAGAATTTCTGAAAAGGAACAGATGTTTTTACCGCGAAATATACCCTTTGTGTTTTTGCCCATCCGGTTGAATAACGGTAACCCACCAGGGTAGAGTCATTTACCTTTTTGATGTAGGTTGCCGTAGGTTTGTCCCAGTTAATGTGATAGCCAAGGTCTATTTTGATCACAGGCTGTGTATGGGCTGGAAAGGTATAGCTATGGAATCCACAGCGCTCTGATGCAGTTAAAGCCACATTGATGCCATTGTCCATCTTTACCCTGTAATACCCAGGACTTGCGCTTTCATTTTTATGGTCAAAAGTAACTTGTCCGTGATCGGCTGTATCTGTAGTAAGTTTGATCTGGGGCATAACTGAAATGTCATACCAATCACCAATTCCAGTGCCACTTAAATGCATATGGCTAAATCCGGTAATGGTATGGTCACTGTAGTTGTATCCACTGGTCCAGTCCCATGCAGAGGTTCCTTTTTTAGGGTTATCAGGACTGAGCTGTACCATTCCGAAAGGTACGGTTGCGCCAGGAAAGGTATGGCCGTGACCACCTGTTCCTATAAAAGGATCTACATATTGGGTGAGTTTAGTTTGTGATTTTGCTGTTCCCACAAAAAAAAGAAAGGCCAGCATGATTAGATATTTGTGTGCGTGTATCATTCGTGTGTTATTCTTACTTAGGGCATTTAATAAAATAAGCGGTCAATTTAGAGACCGCTTATTTTAATTTGTTTGTTAGAAATTACCTTTGTTGGCAACATCCCACCAAAGTCTTGTTCCTCCATTGTCTGCTGGTGTGGTTAGCATTTGAATGGCCTTTTGAACTTCAGCATTATTTGTACTGTATTCATTTTGGCTAAATGGCAACCTGCGTATCTGAATATCAGTACTGATCGTTCCTCCACTATTGTTGTTCGCTACAGGAATTAATTTAGGGTAACCTGTTCTTCTAAACTCACTCCAGGCTTCTTGTCCTTCAGGGAAATTCGCTATCCACTTTTGAGTGATGATGCGCTCAAGCTTTTGTTCAGCGTTTGCGGCTTCATCCCATTTTATAGTAATGGCAGAAGGAGATGGAGCATTATTTTTTGTGTTTAACGGATCTACATATGCAGCAGGAACGCTTGTATTGTCAGCTAAATAAGTACTCGAACTCACACCCCATTGAGCAAATGAAGTTTTGATACCTTGCTCATACAGACTTTGGGCAGTTCCATTTACGTTGTTCCAATTTCTTAGTGCTGCTTCTGCTCTTAGAAAATAAACTTCGGCTGCGGTCATTAATACTGGTGGAGTTCTCAATGTGAAAGAAGGATTTGTTCCATCTTTGTAATTAAGCGTTGAGTAATTATTATAGGAACTTCCTCCTACACCAACAGTTGCGGTGTTTGCCCCAATGCGAATTCCTTTGTACTGATCCGCAGAAGTAGGATCTGAAGATTTATCCATATACTTTCCAATCCGCGGATCATTGTAACCAGTCATATAGGTTTGTATAGAAGAGCCAATGCATATATTTGCCCAATTTATGGTAATAAAAGCTAAAGGATTACTAAAATTCCCCGCTGGTACTGCCACTTGCACGATTTGTGTATTGTCGGTAATTACACCACCGTTTGCTGGATCCAATGCCTTTTCTCCCTGTAATTTGGCCAAAACTGGATCAATTTTAACAATTCTCAATGCCAAGCGTAATCTTAATGAATTTGCGAAACGCAACCAGTTTTCAAATTCCGTGCTTTTGTTACTGCCATAAATTAAATCCATGGTAGAAAATTCAAAAGGCAGCGATTTACCGCCAGCAATAAATGTTTTTAATGCAGCGGTAGCTTCATCCAGATCTGCAAAGAAATTGTTGTATACATCTTTTTGGCTATCGTAAGGTATACCTGTAGCATTTGCCGTAAGAGGGCCGACTTTACTATATGGAACAGGACCGTAGATATCTGTTACACGGTGCATGCCCTCAACCTGCATAATCTGAGCTATAGCCCAGATACCTGGATATTTTTGGTCCACACCCAATCCTTTGATGATGCTTACATATCTCATGACGTCCAGATAACCCACTTTAAATGGCTCTTTATTCCAGCCAGTGTTTAGGGCATAACTTAAATTACTATTGTAAAATCCAGATACCTGGCTCATAAAATAGCCAGAAAAGCAATCTGAATTTAAGTTCTGCTGTAATTGGTAAGAATTGGGATCACCACCACCAGAGAAGTTATATACTCCCATTTGGATGTGTTTAAAGGCAGTTTCCATATTGATGTCTACTGCTAAATTGCTTGTATTATATTCTTTAAAATCTTTTTTACAAGATACACCAAATAGCATTAAAGAAC
>NZ_QAIL01000242.1 GCF_003061025.1 Pedobacter sp. HMWF019
TTCATTTCAGCGATCATTTTGTGGCTTATTTAATTAATTGTAACCTGGATTTTGATCTAACTTAACTTTATCCAACTCATATTTTGGAATTGGGAACAGATAGTGTTGCGGCGCAAAAAACTTGCGGTCTTGTACCTTTAGCGTATAATCATAGGTAAAAGATCCATCTGTGTTTTTGGTAATTTTAACCCCCATTGCTGGCTTATTGTCTGTAACCTCTGCAATTTTCCAGCGGCGTACGTCGAAGAAGCGATGACCTTCCAGACACAATTCTACTTCTCGTTCATGACGGATTTTATCCCGTAAGTCAGTTCCTGCAGCAGATACCGGAGGCATATTGACACCTTGCCTCTGTCTAATTTTATTCAGCCAGATTTGGGCTTCGCCATCATTGCCTAATGCATTTAAAGCTTCTGCATAGTTTAGGTAGACCTCTGATAAACGTAAAATGATAAATGCGGTTTTGCTACCCACAGCCTGGGTATTCAGATCATAGCTTTCATCGTTGTATTTTTTCCAGTTGTAGCCACTTAAACTGGCATTCCAGTTTTCGATTGGGCTTTGGGGGCTATCTTTACCTCCGGTAAAGAATTCGGCTGGCCGGTCTCTGAACTGGCCCCCATTGTAGATGATATTTGCATAAAATCTTGGATCACGGTTTACGTAAGGATTTTGCTGATCATAACCCGATCCAGCTTCTGAGATCAGCTTTCCGGTTTTCATTTCAAACTGATCTACAATATGTTGGGTAGGTGTATAGGCCGACCATCCATGGTAACCATTTGGCGATAAGTGTATGTCTGAGTAGCT
The DNA here is from genome assembly GCF_003061025.1 of Pedobacter sp. HMWF019. Classification (GTDB taxonomy): domain Bacteria; phylum Bacteroidota; class Bacteroidia; order Sphingobacteriales; family Sphingobacteriaceae; genus Pedobacter. The sequence goes on from NZ_QAIL01000242.1 coordinate 811, forward strand.
CTGGTATTGTTGTGCGTTTTGGTGATAAGAAATAATTGCTTCAGAATTATCTGTAGTGATAAATAATTTATGGTAATCGGCATCCTGGTAGAGTGAATATTGATTTAAGTCAATAACAGCCTTCGCAGCTTTTGCTGCTGCATCCCATTTTGAAGCATCGTTATTAACGTTCCATAGCGGACTGGCAGCATAGAGCAACATTCTTGATTTAAGAGCTAATGCCGCACCTTTTGTTGCACGACCAACATCAGTACCGGTATATGCAGCGGGTAATATTGCGGCGGCTTTATCGAGTTCAGCAACTACAAATTTTACTGCTTCTTCAAATGTGGAGCGTTTCTCTGTAAAATCCTTATCTGTGGCGTTGTAGACCTTGGCAATTAAAGGAATTCCTCCATATTTAGCCGTCAGATCAAAATAACAATAAGCTCTTAAAAAGGTGGCTTCACCGGTTAAACGGTTCTTTTTAGCATCATCACCGGGTACAGCCGTAATTTTGGAAAAGAAAACATTCAATTCCCTGATATATTTATAGTCCACGGTCCAGCTATCCAAAGCCATATTATCAGGGGTCATGGCCCCGGTATTGATACGGTTTACGTTTTCATAATTAAACTTACTAAAACACTCGTCTGAAGCAGCCGAATAGCCCATATGACTAGGAAGAGACGTATAGAAATAGAAATGAGGTAAAATCTGATATTTTTCATTAACAAAATTTTCAACAAGGTTTACGTCACTCCAAAGTGCAGCATCACTTACTGCATTTAGCGGAGATGTATTTAAGAGGTCTTTTTTGCATGATACCAGTCCTAACAGAACCAATACAAGAAATATATATTTTGCTTTCATAATGTGTAATCAATTAAAATGAAACGTTCAAGCCGGCTCCTATGATCCGTGTTTGTGGGTAATAGGCTCCATTGACGTAGTAGCCGTTATTATCTGCGGGTACATAGTTCAACTCGGGATCGTAATTTTTCAGCTTACTCAGGATAAATAAATTTGATCCGTTTAGAAACACCCTTGCCGAACGCACTTTCAATTTCGAAATAAAAGAAGCAGGCAATTGATAACTCAATTCCACTGTCTTTAATTTGAGAAAGGATGCATCGTTTAACCAAAAATCTGAGTCTATATTATTGACTGTACTGGTCCGGTCAAATGCAGCCGGCAGATTGTTTTCTGGCGTTTGAGGTGTCCATCTTCCCTCGTATTGCCAAAGTGGAGGTGTAAAAGCACTATTGGTGCCCTGTGGTCTGATCAACTGCTTAACACCACTTTGCCCATAAAACAATACATTCAAACCAAAACCTTTATAGTTTACTCCTAAGGTGATACCAAATACATTATTAGGTAATGGACTGTCGAAAAACCGTACCCGATCTGTGCTGGTGATCTTACCATCATTGTTCACATCAATATACTTGATATCGCCAGGTTTTGTTCCGGTTAACGGTGTAACTTTACTTCCTTTTGTATTTTTGTCGTTGTCAATTTCGGCCTGGTTGTGATAAATGCCATCTGTTTTGTAGAGCAGGTAAGAACGAATAGGATAACCTGTCTGCTTCTGATAATCGGGCACATTTGGCGATTCATCACTAAATACAATTTTACTTTTGGTGTGGGTGAAATTTCCGCCTACATTATAGGTAAAATCGTTGCCAATCTTCCCGTTATAGTTCAGTTCCACTTCGAAACCATTACTATTGGATTTTCCAATATTTTCTGGCGGTAATTTTCCATCCAAACCTGCATAACTAGGTATTGAAGCATTTCTTGCACTCAGAATGTCATACCTGTTCCTCAAAAAATAATCTGCATTTAAGGTAAGGCTGTTTTTCAAAAAGCCCAGTTCCAGACCTATGTCTGTGGTTTTAACTTTTTCCCAGGTGGCCAGTGGATTAGGCGAAACATTTGTAGCCAGACCGACAACAGGTATACCATCAGTACCCAGAAAATATCCGGGATCGACAACATTATACAGAGATAAAAATTTAAAGGCACCAATATCATCATCACCTAAAATACCCCATGATCCGCGTATTTTTGCAAAATCAACAAAGGGTAGTGCTTTGGTAAAGAAGTTCTCTTTGGATAACACCCAGCCGGCAGAGATTCCAGGGAAAAAACCATATTTACGTCCTGGTGCAAAGTTGTATGAGCCATTATAACGGAAACTAAATTCGAACAGATATTTTTCTTTAAATCCATAGTTGGCCCTGCCATATATACTTTCTCTTGCATTCTGATCCCCGTAACCTCCGCTCGAGATGTTTGCAGGATCAGAACTTGCCAAATTTAGGTAAGGTAATTGATCGCTCAGAAGCCCCTTTCTACCTGCATTATCTGTATTAAAAAGATAGTCACTAGACTCGTATCCTATTATTGCATTTACACTGTGTGCATTCTCAAACGTACGGTCATACCCCAACTTAACATTATAAGTATTTCTTCTCCAGCGCCCCCAATCGTCTCTAAGGTTAACCATATTGCCACTGGTTTGCTCCCTGAGGTTTACATACTTTTGTGTGCTGGGGTCATATTGATAAGCATCGTATGGCCGGCTTAAGTTTTTATATTGCCAAAACGTATTGTCTAGTCCGGCATAGGCTGTGGCGTACAGGCCTTGAGTAATCCAGGGCATTTTTAAGTCTATTGTACCTGTTGTTTGTACAAAATAAGATAGGTTTCTGTTGTATCCCGGCGCATCGCCAGCCCTCAGCAGCGGATTGGATCCGGCTGTATTACCAGAGCCAGGAAGACCGTTGGGATATTTGGCGGCCAATGTTGGATATTGAGCCAAAATTGCCATAAATATCCCTCCATTCTGATTCGAATTATCTAAAGGAAAATATTTATCCTCATTCCGACCGGCCAGATCAAGCGAGATCTTTAAATCTTTAGTAACGTTAGCATCTATATTTGCACGGATGTTTTTCTGGTTGAAGTTAAATGGTGATTCCTTAAACAAGTAATCCTGTTTTAAATATTGCCCTGACATAAAATATTTAACATTTTCTGTACCACCAGAAATATTTAGTTCGTGCTGGGTCATTGGGGCTGTTTTAGCAACTACGGCATCGTACCAGTCTGTGCTGGGATGCCCTAATGGATCTGACCCGTCTGCATATAATTTAATGTCATTCTCGGTGTAAAGTTTGGGCTGTCCAAGGCGAGTATTAAGTTCGTTAAAATAGGTTGCATATTGAGCGGCATTAACCATGTCTGGCCTTCGGGTAACGGATTGCAGCGAATAGCTGCCAGTGTAGCTCAGTACTGGTTTGCCGGTTTTGCCCCGTTTAGTGGTAATTAATATGACCCCGTTAGCGGCACGCACGCCATATATGGCGGCAGAGGCGTCTTTTAATATGGATATAGATTCTATATCTTCGGGATTAATACGGCTAAAGCTTCTATCCGGTACACCGTCAATGATGGTGAGCGGGGAAGCGTTGGGATTCGCATACGAAGCCGAACCTCTGATGGATAATGCAGATCCATCATTTCCGGGCTCCCCGGATCGGTTTACCGCAATTAAACCGGTTGTTCTCCCGGTTAGGTTGTTGGATAGGTTCCCGTTGGGACTGAGTTTTACAACATCGCCTTTTATCTGGCTTACGGCTCCTGTTAAAGTAGCTTTCTTTTGAGTACCATATCCAACGACAACGACTTCATTCAGATCATTATTTTCTTCTTTTAAGATAATGTTGATCGTGTTTTTTCCGTTTAGTTGTACTTCTTGTGTTTCGAAGCCTATATAACTTACAACCAATATGGTAGCGCCTTGCGGAACAGATAGAGTAAAGCGTCCGTCTTTATCCGTTACAGTACCTTTTATTGCGCCTTTTACCTTTACACTTGAACCTGGTATAGGTGAATTTTTACCATCAGTTACTCGACCACTAATAGATATATCCTGAACCGGCCTCCCTGCTACAGCTCTGTAAGCGCTGTTGGCATAAGTTCTGGAGGCGGGTAAAAGTAAGAGTAAAACCAATGCCCTTATGAGCATAAGTCTAGTGTATCTAAAATACGTTAGACACTGCTTTTTTTGATGAAATTTCATATTTAATTGTTGTTTGGTTATAGGTTTAAATTGTAATTACCAAATCAGGTTAATAGAGACCCAGTTCTGCAATCGCAGCATTTTGAGTACCATCCCAAGATGATTTGCAGAGTATTTTGAAGTACCTGAAGGTTTGAGGGGCATTAAAATCGAAGTATTGGGCAGCACTGCTCTGGGTTGTTATTTTATTTCCAAGGCTGGTAAAATTTGTCCCGTCATTACTGATTAATATCTCAAAATCTTTTACTGCCCTATTAGCCCCGTTTCTATGTGTATAGGATAAACCCTGTGCGGTTTTGGGTGAACCTGTATCTACGGTGATGTAATGAGGGTAAACAGCTGCGTTTGAAGACCAGCGGGAATGCCAGAAGGTAGCCGGCGAACCATCAATAGCCGAAGTGGCCAGGCCTTCGGCTGAACTTTCCTGGGAACTGAAACCTGCAATTGACCACCCGGTTTTAGGGAGTTCATTTCTGGTGGAAAAATTCAATACAGGCAATCCACTATTGAAGGTATATTTATAGATGGTTTCTGTGATCACCCCATTGTCGTGAACAAATTTCACTTTAAGTTCATAGGGTATTCCATCTGTTTTATACTGCAATTCATTAACAGGCATGACCACCTTAAAGCTATCCGCTCCGATTGGACTCGATGCCCAGGTTATTGCATTATAATCTTTATTGGTTCCTGTACCTTCGTTGTTTACATTCGGATCGTTATAATAAAGAACCTTACTTACTGTACCGGTAGAGCTATATTTACCAGAAACCACAATTGCGGACTGAGCAGCATCATAATTAGCGTAAATTTTATTGATTGTAGCCGTTACATTGCCATAATAAGTTTTACTGTCATTGTTAAACACTTCACAATTGTTGAAAATTGCAGCTTCAGCGTCTGTGATAAAGCAGGGGCGTACTTCAAGATAGTAATTGCTCAAAGCCATAATTGGCTCTTTGAAATTTGCACCAGGCCATATATTTTGCGACACCATTTGCTTGTCATGCGGTGCGTTAAAAGCATGGCCGATTTCATGCATCATGCCTCCAACCCATTTGGCAAAATTATTTCTTCCGGGATTCATGACGCCTTTGAGTGCCATATTCATATATACATTATCCATCGCCAGGCAATATTTTCCATATCCGTTAAAGGGCTGTACGCCTTCAAGGGGCTGTGGTCCTTCTGTACTGTTGTTGTCATAGCCAAAGGCAGGAAGCAGAATCAATACGTGGTTGCTTGTTTTTAAACCTGGGTGTGTACTAAAATAGGCGTCCACTTCAGTAATATAAGCGCTGGAGGATTGTCCGTAGGTGGCCTTTGGACTGTTTCCACGGATCAGAATAATCTGAACTTTCTGGCTTGATCCATCTGGCGCTAATCCAAATGTTTTATTGCCATAACCTGCTGCCTGCATGGCATTACCATACCAGTTTTGTGCATAAAGCATAACCTCACTTAGCCGTGTTTTCCAATTGGCAACTGTATCCAGATCAGAAGGTATAAAATATACCACAGCAAGGTTCCTGCTATGTGTAACAATACTTGGCGGTACATCTGCATTAACTGTTGGTTTTTGATCTTCAGGTGTGATTTTAGCTAATTCAGCAGTCTTTTTACAGGATGGAAATGCCAGCAAACCTAGCAGCAGTCCCAGAAGCATTAATCGATTAGTTTTCATAGTCTTTTGTATGTGTTAATTGAACAGGTATTTGGTTGGTAATAAGTGATTGTTTGATTCTTTTCAACAATCACTCTGTGATATACGTCTAGATTGATCAGGGTAAATTTAAATGCAAAAAAGCCGTACATGCGTGAAAATTTCTGTACAAATCCACCGCAAATAGATGTATGAATAAACCACTATTAGTCAAACAATTAAAATCAAAAAACTAGAGATTTGGATGAAAAAATTTCCAGAAAACGCCTAAGCGGACGGCATTCGGCCAATTGCTTTTTACGTCTTAAAATTGTTTTACTTAAACTCGTAAACATCTAAACCTGGATCAATGAGGAGACTTAAGTTAATATTTTTAATAACGTTTATTTATTCTGTAAACTTTTGTTCCGCTCAACACAATCGTCCTAATATTTTAATCATTCTGGTTGATGATATGGGTTGGCGGGATGTAGCTTTATGGGTTCAAAATATTATGAAACACCCTATATAGATGCATTGGTTGCACAAGGGATGGTTTTTACCAACGCTTATGCCCCCGCTGCTAATTGTGCGCCAAGCCGTGCTTGCCTGATGACCGGAAAATGGATGCCAAGGCATGGAATATATACGGTTGGAAATTCAGACCGGGGAAAAAGCGCAGATCGAAAACTGGTACCCGTTGTAAATACTGAAACGCTGGATCCGGGTTTTAAAACGCTCCCACAATCGCTAAAAGAAAGTGGTTATACAACTTGTTTAGCGGGTAAATGGCACCTAAGCAACGATCCCGTACCTTATGGCTTTGATGTTAACATTGGTGGCTCTCATGCCGGTAATCCGGGAAGTTATAACCCACCGTATAAAAATATAAATCTGGATGGTCCAAATACAGAATACCTTACTGATTTGATTATGGATAAGACCATCGAGTTTGTCAAAAATACATCTAATGAAAAGCCATTTTTTCTTTATTATGCCACATATGCTGTACATACGCCCATACAAAAAGTACAAAGCCTCATGTATAAGTTTGAAAACAAAGAACCCTGGGAAGGGCAATCCAATAAAGATTATCATTGATCTATTAGAAGGCAATGTCTTCCTCTGAAAGAGGATATTGCACGGGAGATTTATTTAATAAATTTCTCCTGTTTTAAGATCTTTTAATTCTGGAGAGATGATTTTACCAATCCCGTTAAATAAGATCTTGATCCCCATAACCTTACCTACTGATCTTTCGTATTTGGTGGAGAGGACTTTTTTACCATTTAGAATTACAGCTACCTTTTTATTTTCTATGTTGATGCCTACAGTTCCACCATGTTCAGGGTCAAAGGCAAGGGCACCTAAAAATTGTTCTGAGCCGGTACGCCTGTTTTCAGAGAATTTGTACTCAGAAAAAGCGATACAACTTTTCCTGAACAATTTTAACAGATGTCTGTGTTTTTCGCCCAAAATTATAATTGTAGTTTCAATACATTGTATACCAGGACGGCTTTGCTCAGCAAAGACTTTACACGAAAAAGAAAAATTGTCTCCGCTGATATTTGAAGGTTTAACATTGCTGAATCCTATCAAGAAAGGTTTAGAAATATCCAGTCCTGCAGAATCCAGCTGCTTTGGTGAGACATAGATATTATTCGAATTCAAAGGCTTTAATCCGGCAATTGGAAAAGCTCTTGAGGTATCATTACCTGAATTTGCTACCCAACCTTTGGTGAGCAGAAAAACTGCGGTGGTATCAATTGGCTTATTATGATACAGGAGTGTGGCGTATACAACGCCCGGATTTCTGAAAAATTTGGTAATCTTCCGATCCCCGTTAATATCAGTTCTTTGGGCCTCATCTAAGAAATCGACCTGAAACTCTTTATTTTTATCAAAGTTTGTTTTCGAAGTCAATTTAAAAACTGCCGTATGAGGCACGCTTCCAAATGGATTTTCGCAAATCAGGTTTACGTCAGGAACAGTATATTCCCTTTCCCAGAAAATCGCACCAAAAATAGTTACCATTAGTAGGACAAATAACAGTCCCATCAAAAGATAAGGTCTCTTTTTTTCTTTAAGAACCGGTAATTCAGTTTCTATATTCTGGCCGGGATCACCCGATTTCCCTGGTTGTGGTTTTGAAACCTGGTCAATCTTTTCAAATTCCTGCCAATCCCGATAACCGATGAATTGTGCCAGCGCATCTCTGGTTGCTTTTTGCGGGAAATAGCGCTGAGGGGTTTTTAAGCGGCCAAATATTCTTTTCAAGGTATTCTCGCTTAGATAAACCTTAGTTTGTTTACCCAACCTTGAACTTAATGAATTGTAATCGGCGCTCCTCCATTCCGTTATCGGCTTATCACCCATTTTTTCTATAATCTTCTGGCAGCAGGTATCCAGGTTATCAAAAAAAAAATGATTTACAGGCTGTACAGAATTACTATCCATTAGATGTTATGTATATGTTTATTAGCGGTTTAAACATACAAAATACTGCTCCCTTTTTTGTATGCATGATCCTGTTATTATTTATTATTTTCAAGATAAATTTACAACTAATCTGACGAAAAGTATCCGTGTTGATCAGCGCAAACGATTTACTCCTAAAAACCGTACAGATATCAATCGTTTTAAAATTAAACTAACCAGTCCATTAATTGTTCCACAATGATTAAAAAATCAATAAAACTCCTTTTGCTTTTCATGTCAATAAGTTCTGTTAATTTTGCCCAGCAAACCATCGAAATCACCACTAAAAACGTTGCTTTAATTCTCCAAACTGATCAGGATAATTCTTTGTTGTCTTGTTATTTGGGGAAAAAACTAGCCAACGCCAAAGAATACGCGGAGATAAATACCCTTGACAAACATAAACCGGCCAGTGACGAACTGTATAATAAACGGGAGGCTTATATTGCTTCTGGTTCATTGAATTTATTAGAGCCTGCTTTATCCGTGACCCATTATAATGGCGACAAATCTGTGGTATTAACCTATGTCAGCCATCAGGTTAAAAAAATAAGTGATGACCAAACTATAACCTCTGTTGTTTTAAGAGATGTCCATTATAACCTGGAAGTTGTACTCCACTATATGACTTATGATCAGGAAGACATCATAGAGCAATGGGCTGAAATTTCGAACCAGGAAAAGGGCAGTATTGTATTGAATAAATATGCTTCTGCAAACCTAACCCTGGCAGGAAGGAAATTTTTCTTAAAAAGCCATCATAGTGGCTGGGGCAAAGAGATGCAGAGTGAGGAACAGGAGCTATTGCATGGCATCAGAACCTTGGACAGTAAACTGGGGACACGTGCCAACCTGCTCCACTCTTCTTCATTTATGGTTTCGTTAAATAAGCCTGCGGATGAGGATGAAGGGGAAGTCATCGCTGGTTCATTGGAGTGGACAGGAAACTTTAAAATAGAATTTGAGCCATTTGATGAATACTATCTGCGCATCACTTCAGGCATTAACAATTTTGCCTCCAACTATACGCTGAAGCAAGGTGAAAAGTTCAGCACACCTCGTTTTGTATATACCTACTCTTCACAAGGTAAGGGGCTCGCCAGCCGAAACCTGCAAAACTGGGTCAGAAAATATCAATTGCTGGATGGCCAGGGCCAGCGTTCTACCCTGTTGAATAATTGGGAAACCACTTATTTCGATTTTGATGATGAAAAGTTAAAGGGACTGATACAAGACACTAAAAAACTGGGTGTTGATGTATTCTTGCTGGATGATGGTTGGTTTGGAAATAAATATCCGCGTAATGGTGCCAGTTCAGGATTAGGAGATTGGCAATACAACAGACAAAAACTGAAAAACGGGATCAGCTCTGTTGGGGAAGAAGCAACGGCTAAGGGCGTAAAATTTGGAATCTGGATGGAACCCGAAATGGTGAATCCCAAAAGTGAACTTTATGAAAAACATCCGGATTGGATCATAAGAGAACCCGGGCGTAAGGAATATTATATGCGCAATCAATTGGTTCTGGATTTGACCAATCCTAAAGTACAGGATTTTATTTACGAAACCGTTGAGGAGATCTTCAAGGAGGTTCCGGGTTTATCCTTTATTAAATGGGATTGTAATTCGCTGATATATAATGCGCATTCTCCCTACCTTAAGAATCAGGATCATTTCTATATTGAATATGTAAGAGGGTTAAATAATGTATTGGAACGGATTAGAAAAAAACACCCTAAAACGCCAATGATGCTATGTGCAGGTGGCGGATCGAGGGTAGACTATGCAGCCTTAAAGTATTTTACCGAATTTTGGCCAAGTGACAATACGAATCCTTTTGACCGCATTTTTATTCAATGGGAATATTCTTATTATTTTCCTTCTGTTGCGGTAGATAATCACATTACCGATATGGGTAAACAACCTTTAAAATTCAAAACTGACGTAGCCATGATGGGCAAATTAGGGTTTGATGTTAAAGTGAATGAATTGTCTCCAAAAGACCTTCTGTTTGCCCAAAATGCTGTTAAAACCTATGATGGTTTTAAAGAAATCATCTGGCACGGAGATCAGTACAGGTTACAGAATCCATATGAGAACAAGGTGGCATCAATGGCCTATGTAAATTCGGCTAAAGATCAGGCCATTGTGTTTAATTACCATATGGAAACCACCTATAGTGCTTTAATTGATTTACCTATTCAAGTAAAGGGACTGTCTCCGGATCAGAATTATAAAATAGAAGAAATCAATCTTTATCCGGGTACTACAACGCCTATTGACAGTACAAAAGTTTATTCCGGAGATTTCCTGATGAAAATTGGTTTTAACCCTTTGGTTAATGCCAGGAGAACCAGTGTGGTGTTAAAGATAACTGCAGTTAAATGATGAGAAGGCTATTGTTAATCTTCCTGAGCACACCAGCCATTTTATTCTGTGCCTTCACTATCCAGAAGAAATTTAACCGGGTAAAGAAACGTCCTAATATTCTGTTTGCAATCATGGACGATGTAACCTTTAGCCATATGGGTGCATATGGCTGTACATGGGTTAAAACACCTAATTTTGACCGGATTGCCAAAAATGGATTGCTTTTTAAAAATGCTTATACCCCGAATGCCAAATGCGCACCATCACGTTCCTGTATTCTTACCGGCCGTAACTCCTGGCAACTGGAAGAAGCGGGTAATCACTGGTCCTATTTTCCGTCAAAGTTTGTGACCGTTGCTGAGGTTTTGTCGCAAAATGGATATGAAGTTGGTTTTACAGGTAAAGGTTGTGCTCCTGTTGTTGCCAAAAATCAAGATGGCTCTCCCAGACAACTTCTTGTAAAAGCATATAATGAAATCAAGACCGACCCTCCAACTAAATTGATCAGTAACATTGATTACGCTGCCAATTTTGAACAGTTTTTGAAACATAAAAAAGAGGAGCCTTTCTTCTTTTGGTATGGTGGGTTGGAGCCTCACCGGGGTTATGAGTTTAATTCCGGAATTGCTAAGGGTGGGAAAAAGTTATCTGATGTACCTGACAAGGATATTTATCCGTTTTGGCCTAAAGTGGACTCTGTAAAATCGGATCTGCTTGATTACGCTTTTGAAATTGAATATTTCGACAAGCAATTGGGGAAAATGTTGAAACTATTGGAGGAAAAAGGTGAATTGAACAATACGCTGATTATAGTAACTTCAGATAATGGAATGCCTTTTCCAAGGGTAAAGGGGCAGGAATATGAATATTCCAATCATTTGCCTTTGGCTATGATGTGGGCCGATGGTATTTCACGTCCCGGACGTACCATTAACGATGTGATTAGTAATATTGATTTTGTGCCAACATTCCTGGAATTGGCAGGACTGACCGACAAAACAAAGGCAATGCAATCTATTACAGGGAAAAGCATTACAGATATCTTTACAAGCACCAAAGACGGCCAGGTAAATCTGCGCAGAAATTATGTTGTGGTTGGTAAAGAACGTCATGATGTAGGCAGACCAAATGATGAAGGTTATCCAATCCGGGGAATCTTTCAGGATAGCCTGCTCTATCTCAGAAATTTCAAAATAAATCGCTGGCCGGCAGGTAATCCGGAAACCGGATACTTAAATTGTGATGGTGGTCCAACTAAAACGGTTTGTTTAAATACCGTATACACCAAGACAGCAGATTTTAAATATTGGTTGTGGAGTTTCGGTAAACGTCAAACCGAGGAACTCTACAATTTCAAAAAAGATCCTGCTTGCTTAAATAACCTGATCAATGACAAAAGATATCAAGCCCTTTCTAGGAAATTATCAGATCATCTCCTAAAAGAACTCAAAAGACAGGGAGATCCAAGAATGTTTGGCAAAGGATATCTTTTTGATCAATACCCTTATGCTGATAAAACCAGCGTAAATTTTTACCAGAGATATATGACTAAAGATAAAACATTAAATTGGGGATGGGTAAATGATAGCGATTTCCAGGACTTATCTAAAATCAAAAAAGCAACAACCTCATTGCAATGAAGACCCTGCCATTTACAATGCTTGTTCCAGATGACAGAAGCGTGATTTCCGAGCAAATATCTTTACCTCATTTTTACCAGTACCTTCACCGGCATGATGAATGGCAGGCTACATGGGTACAACGAGGTGAAGGTACACTTATTGCCGGGAATGAAATGCACCATTTCCATCCGGGAGATATTTTTGTAATCGGAGCAAAATTGCCTCACTTGTTTAAAAGCAGTCCTGAATATTTTATTCCCGATAACGATCTTAATGTGGCGGCTTGTTCCATTTATTTCAACCCGTCTGGAATTTTAGCTCCCCTTTTCTCTTTGCCCGAGATGAAGACCGCAAGCATGTTCCTGTCGCGAAACAAACATGGTTTTAAAGTTCCTAAAAAACATGCAAGGAAAATTGCGGCTACAATGCTTGATCTTCACCAAGCAAATGGTCCCGATACACTTTTCAGTTTTTTGAATTTTATAAATCACCTGCAGGCACTTGGCGAAACTATTGAACCTTTGTGTTCTGTAACTTACTCAACGGATGTTTCGGAGAGTGAAGGAGCAAGACTGAGCCGGATCATCAGTTTCATTTCAGAAAATTATGATAAACCAATCACTTTAGAAGACGCCGCGAATATTGGTTTTATGACCAGGCAATCCTTTTGCAGGTATTTCAAGAAGCATACAGGCCATACTTTCGTTTCCTTTCTAAATGAAGTTAGAATCAATGATGCGCGAAAGAATTTACTACTGAGGCATAAATCTGATGGGATTTCAAATATCGCTTACAAAGCAGGGTTCAACAGTATAAGTAATTTTAACCAGGTTTTTAAAAGTGTTACCGGATACACACCAAGTGCTTATATAGATTTCTATACGAATGTTAGCCAGACAGACTTCGGCTCAGTTTCCCAATCATTCTGATCGCTTCTTCCACCTCTTTGTTCCAGCTCAGACCGTAACTCAACCTCATGCAGTTGTTATACTGATTCTGCAAAGTAAACATCCTGCCCGGTGCTAAACTGACTTTGCGTTTAATGGTCTGTTCGTATAAGGCGGCTGTATTGACAGATGGATCCAATTCTATCCAAAGCATAAAGCCTCCTTTGGGCCGGCTTACTCTGGTTCCCTCAGGGAAATACTTCATGATCGCATCCATATAGTGAAGGCTATTGTTGTGCAACACATTCCTTAAGGTTTTAAGATAACTCTCATACCTGCCCTTTTCCAGAAAAGTAGCCACAACCTCATGCGTAATTGTCGCGTTTGATATGGAAGTTGCAAATTTTACCCGCCTGATCTGCTCTGCAAATTTTCCTGGTGTAACCCAACCTACCCGGTAACCTGGGGCTAAAGTTTTAGACAAAGAATTACACAACAATACAAGACCGCTCTCATCGTATGCTTTACAATTACCTGGCCGCTGGCTCCCAAAATACAAATCCCCATACATGTCATTTTCAATCAGGGGAATGTTATAAAACTCCATCAGCCGAACCACTTCCTTTTTATGTTCAGAAGGCATAGTACCGCCCATTGGGTTACTGAAATTGCTGATGAGTAAACAAAGCCTAATCCGGTGTTTCCGCAATGCATCCGTTAAGGCCTCCATTTCTACCCCGCTTTCTGGATGTGTAGGAAGTTCCAGTACATGTAGACCCAGACTCTTTGCCAATTGGAGAATTCCAAAATAAACAGGACTTTCTACCGCAATCGTATCGCCACGCTGTGTTAAAGCCAATAAACATAAGGTCATGGCGTTATTGCAACCGGAGGTGGTCAATACATCATCCTCGGTTAGCCGGCCACCCCAGATGGAAGAGCGACGCGCAATTTGTCGCCGCAGCTTTACATTGCCCTGCACATGTTCATAACTGGTTGCTGAATCTGGAAAAGTATGCAGGGTTTGCACCATAACCTTATTTAATTTGGCTAAGGGCAAAAGCTCAGGGGAAGGACAGCCAAGGGAAAGCATCATGGTTCCGGAACTGATCTCGCCATATACTTTACTGACCAGGTCAGAATTATCTTCGTTGCCAGTTTGTAAGGAAGGGCTGGTCTGATTGGGTAAGCCCGGAAAAGTTTTCACATAACTTACATAGTAGCCAGACTTGGGCATAGAACGGATTAATCCACGGCTTTCTAATACGTAGTAAGCCTGCAATGCGGTACTCATACTCACTTTATGCAAGCTGCAAATACTACGCACGGATGGAATTTTATCTCCTCTGACCAGCATTCCTCCAAGGATCTGACGACTTAGATCATCGGCGATCTGTTCATATAAATAGTTATCTTTTGTGGCCGCAAGCTTCATCTTCGGTTAAACTGTTATGGTTAAAATAAGCAAAACTGTATCTGTACTCTAAAAGATAAATGTAAGACATTTGAAGATATTAGATCAGCATAAAAAGAATACCAATGGAAATCGTTTTTGAGACCGCAGTTACAGAACGTCATTTTGAACAGATTCTGGACTTACAGAAACAAAATTTATATACTTATTTGAGCGTGGAGCAACAGGCACAGCAAGGCTTTGTTTTTGCAGAACACAGCCTGGATCGGTTAAAAACAATGGCTGCTGAAATTCCGCAGGTCATTGCGCTTTACGATGGAAAAGTGGTGGGGTATAACCTGGCCATGACCAGCGGAATGAAGAATATATTAACAAGCCTGGTACCCATGTTTGAAGAGTTTGAGAAAACTGTTTTTAAAGGAAAACTACTGGGTGAATATGAATATATGGTAGGCGGGCAGGTTTGTGTAGCTGCAGCGTTCAGAGGCCAGGGTTTACTGAGCAAACTGTATAATGAAACCCGTAAAAGGATTCCGGAAAGCTATCAGCTCTGTGTAACTGAAATTTCGGAGAGAAACCAGAACTCATTAAAAACCCATCAAAAGATGGGCTTTCAAATTGCAGGGACCTATCACGATGGACAGGAACCCTGGAATGTAGTGGTATGGGAATTTTAAATTTTATGGATGGTCAATCTGAAGCTCGATCTTGTCCTGGATAACATCTCCTGTTTTTAGTGGTCTGTCCATCTTTTCTGCATGGGGTCTAAAAAAACGTTCAGCGCCCATATTGCTATAACCTGCAACAAGGACTTCAATGTTTTGTCCATTCTTCCAGGCACGCAGATGCTGAGCGCCATCTGACTGGATTTTTAAAGAGTCAGCCCCATCATTCAGGCTTGCTTCTTTAATATTCATTTTAGTCGACCTGAAATCATTAGTACCCATATTGTTTCTATCGGTACTCCAGGAATTGTTTGGCTGATGTGATGGACCAGCCGCGCCTGATATCTCTACGTCAGAAAGCAGGTTCGCCTTTCCAGTCAATCGCCCAATATGGTCTGCAGGGTAGTAATTCCATTGCCCTCTCCTGGTCCAGTTTAATTCATGATAAGACGCTGGAATGTTGAAAACCATACCCCATTGCCTAGGATTGATATCTTTTTTTAAGGTGTATTTATAGTCTACGGTTATTTTACCGTTAGCAAAATAATGGTAATTAATGGTACCAAAAGCTTCTTCATAGTCATCGTTTATGCTTACGGTAAGCTCATTTTTCATTTTGCTGACCTTTACTGCTTTGACCACTCTGTTCTTGCAAACATCGGTGAAAGGGTCAAATTGCTGGTTTTCGCCAGTCATCTGAACACCTCTTCCCTCACCGGTTAAAGGCAGAACCATTAATTGTCCGCTGGAAAGCATAATGGTTTTACCCTCTTTTTTAATCTGCTCCAGGTTTCCGTTTTTTAAATTTAATCTGATGTCCAGTCCTTTGTTCTTAGTGACTAGAATATCCTGTTCCTGTTCATAAGTCCAGGATTGAGGGACTTCTTTTTTCTCGGCAGCCATCACTAATGCTGGAACAACATCAAACTGGTAGACGTCGATCATTACATTCCGGGCATCGACAACCTTGATCATCAACGGTTCCATTGGCGATGGCCGGTTGTTTAAGGCTAAACTGAGTTTAGAACTTGCTCCTGGCTTTACATCTGCCGTAATATTTCCTTTTTCCTGACCTATGCTCCATTCTATTTTGCATTCATTAAGATTGCTGAACAGCTGCCTGTTTTCTACCAAAAGCTCTACTTTTCCTTCATTCCAATTTCCTGCAAGTTTGATTTTTACAGGAGAGTAGATTTTTTTCATGTGCCAGTATTCTGGCTTTTCTCTTCTCCATCCATCTACCGGGCCCCAGGTACCATATCCAACCGTTTTACCATTTGGAAGGAAGAAACTATCATCTATTCCTGCCCAGATGGCACCGCCCAACACGGCGTCCGTTTTCTGCATTTTTTCCCACATGGCTTCAAAACCAATACCCCAGGCATCACGTACCCCTGGATCGGTAACCAGCTCTAACCTGTTGTAGGCATTCAGGTGCACATATTCATCAAATACAATTGGCCGTTTAGAGTTCCGGTATTGCTCCGGTCCTCCCGGACCTGGATAATGATGGTTGCCAATTTCCAGCTCTCCGTCATCACCATCGGGACCGTACTGGCTGAAATTTCTTGGCCTTGTTGGATCAAACAGCTTGACCAGCTCGCCTGTCTTTTTAAAATATTCCTTGTACTTTAAGGATTCATTGCCCAAAGACCAGATGAGCACCGATGGATTTGAGCGAAAGAAACTCACCATGTCCATGGTCTGGTTAACCAGCAGCTGATCGGAAAGCTCTATTGGAACTGTTGTATTTTCAGCCCAGCAAAAGGGTGCTTCTACTTCAAGGAACATTCCTAATTTATCGCATGCCGCTACAAGTTCTTCAGCAGGAGGGTAATGAGAGGTGCGGATATAATTGACATTTCCTTCTCTGAAAATTTTCACATCCTTTTCCCATTGGTTATCGTTTACAGATCTGCCGCGCAATGGCATAGTCTCATGGTGACATACGCCCCTGAGTTTTACAGGTATGTTGTTCACCAAAACGCGGTTGCCTTTTACGTCAATCTGACGAAATCCAATCCGTTTGTTGACTTGTGATTTCAGCTGATTTCCTTCCTTAAGGCTTAATCTTAACGTATACAAAAAGGGATGTTCAGGATCCCATTTCTGAGGCTTAAGCACATCTAAGCTCAAGGTTTGAGCAAGTAATTTTCCGGATTCGAGTCCTTTTTCTATGGCTACAGACTTTTCTGTAATCTTTTCTCCTTTTTCGCCCGGGCTAAAAAGTTCTGCATGCAAGGTTAAGCCACCGGATTTACTGCTTTTTTCGTTAGCAATCACGATATCGGTTGTCAGTACTGCATTTTCAAACTTAGCATCAAAGCTGGTCTTTACATCCGCGTAAGCCAGGTTCATGTCTTCCAGTGCAACCAGGTATACTTTCCTGGAAATACCGCCCAGGGTATGAACGGCATATTGAGAAGCACTGGCCAATGAATCTGCTTTACTGTCTGATTTCACTTTAACGAGCAGTTCATTACTTCCTGACCATTTTACAAAGGCAGTGATGTCCACCTCGAAGGGGGTAAACCCGCCCAAATGTGTTGCGGTCTTTTGACCATTTACCCATATTTCGGAATCACTGTAAACTCCATCAAAGCGGAGTTTTACACGTTTGTTTCTCCAGCCGGAAGGAATATCTATTTTTTTTAAATATCCGGCGGCCTTACCCTTTTCTACTTCAAAGCCTTGCATGACCCATTCTCCGGGAACCTGGATGGGTTTTTTACATGCTTCCCGATCTATATTCTCTGAGAACAGCCATTCCCCATTGAGAGGAATCTTTAAGGAAGTACTGGCCGGAACGGGAGACAAACGGGCGATCCCGATGTTTTTATTACCTGCAAGCGGAAAGGTAATTTTTTGAATTTGAGCACTTGCAGTATTTAGAGCGAAGGCAAGGCCAACAAAACATAGTTTATTTACGATCTTCATTTTTTGAATTAATAAAACAACAGATTAAAGATGACGGTGATGATCAGCACAATGATGCCCAGGTAAAGTGGGTTCTTGTACCAGATCTTATTTATATCCTTTTGTTTTGGCGTGAGGCTATACACCAATCCAATGAGTTCCTCTTCTTTGCGGGCTTTTGTTTTTAAACTCACCAGAACAGTAATCAGAAAGCAGACCAAAAATGCAAAGGAAGCGATGGCAAAGGCTTGTCCAGTTGCAGAGTAAAAGTTATATTCAGGAGCTAACCACCCTCCTTTGCCCTCTGCAACTGAAAAGCCGTGTATACAAGCCGCAGAAAGTGTTCCTGCAATCAGGCCCCAAAATGCACCATGTCCGGTTGTTCTTTTCCAGAACATGCCTAAAAAGAAAGTGGCAAATAAGGGTGCGTTTACAAAACTAAAAACCAGTTGCAACAGGTCCATGATGCTGTTAAAGCCGCGGGCAACATATGCTGTGGCGATAGAAGCCAGAATGCCAAATATTGTAGCGGCTTTGGCTACATATAAGTAATGCTGGTCAGAAGCATTCTTTTTGATATGTGTTTGATAAATATCATAGGTCCATACGGTATTAAAAGCAGTTACATTCCCTGCCATGCCACTCATAAAGGAAGCAATAAGTGCAGTGATACCCAAGCCCAGCAGTCCGCTTGGATACAATTTCTGGAGCAATAAAGGCAATACCATATTGTAATCTTTATACCCATTGGCATTTATAGGAAGGTCGAAGCCTTTATACTGTGCCTGCAGGGCCAGCAACAGGATACCTGGTAAAATGACGATGGCGGGCATCAGGATTTTAGGGAAAGCAGCTAACACTGGTGTACGTTGCGCCTCGTTGAGGTTTCTGCTGGCCATGGCCCGCTGTACTACCAAAAAATCTGTACACCAATAGCCAAATGCCAGAACAAAGCCCAATCCAAAGACCATACTGAAAGCATCTACGCCCATGGGATTATGTGCCGGGCTGTCCAGTCCCTTCCAAACATGCAGTTTGGCATCGTCAACATGTTTGACAATTCCAGACCATCCACCTGCTTTTTCCAAACCGATGTACACCAGGGGGGCAATACCCAGAATGATCAGGAAGAATTGCACAACTTCATTGTAGATTGCTCCGGTTAAACCTCCCGAAAAGGTATAGATCAATACGATTCCTGCCGCAAGCAAAACTGAAATATCAAAGTCCCAGCCTAATATGGTTTGCATCAGCATAGCCAGTGCATACAAAGAGACGCCTGATGAAAAAACCGTCATACCGGCAAAGGTTAAGGCATTAAATGTGCGTGTTTTCTCATCAAAACGAAGTTTTAGATACTCAGGAACACTCCGGGCCTTGCTTCCATAATAGAATGGCATCATATACACACCTAAAAAGATCATAGCTAATGCGGCGCCCAGCCAATAGAAGTGTAAGGTGTATAAGCCATATTTAGCACCGTTTGCTGCCATTCCAAGTACTTCCTGTGCACCCAGGTTGGCAGAGATAAAGGCAAGACAGGTAATCCACAATGGAATATTATGTCCGCTGAGTAAGAAGTCTTTACCTGTGGTGACCCGTTTCCGTAACCACAGGCCTATGCCCATGACAAACAAGAAATAAATCGCAATAATTGTGTAGTCAATGATCTCTAGTTTCATTCATCAAAATTTAATATTGGTTTTATTGTTCTGGCTGGTATGGGTGTGGAGGAAGACCGCAAACACCAACGTCAACGATAAAAAGGGATCCACTGTCCGGAAATCGCATCAGATCCTGTTCAGAAAGCCCTTTACTTGCTGTAGTGATGAACAATTGCTGCATGTTCTTTCCGCCCAATGCGCAGGAGGTCACCAGGGGTGCTCCGACATTTACTTTTCCTATCATTGCTCCTGTTACAGGATTATAACGGTTCACAGATCCCCCACCCCACATGGCAACCCAGAGCATTCCTTCTTCATCTATACACATTCCATCTGGTATGATATCCGGGCCTGGTATGCTGACCACGATGCGTTCATTAGAGATAAGACCATTTTTTACATCAAAATCGTAAGCTCTGATGTTGTATTCAAATGAATCTATATAGTACATGGTTTGGTGATCTGCGGTCCAGCAAAGCCCGTTAGAGACACTTGTTTTATCAATTACTTTTTTTAAACTGCCATCAAAACAATATAATGCGCCCTGATGTAAACGGGCATCCAGATCCATGGTACCCAGCCATAATCGCCCGGATGGGTCGCATTTTCCATCATTGCTCCGGTTAGTGGTTATTCCAGGTTCCAGAGTAGTCAGTTCTTTTAACGCCCCGTTTTTGAAATTAAGCAATGCCAGTGAACCTTGTAAAGCGACCACCAGCAGATCTGCTGAAACAGGTACTACAGTGCCTACCTTTTTACCGGTATTGACTTCCTCTATGTGCCGGGTCTGCGGATCAATAGCATATACTTTCTCTCCATCAATATCCACATATAAAAACTTACTCCACTCTGGATGCCATATCGCGGCTTCTCCGAGAATTAACTTTGCATGAACCAGTAATTCAGCTTTCCATGTCCTCATCTTTTGTCTGAATATCTAGTTAAAAACCATCCTGCATTAATGCGCTTCTTCCACCATCTATCAAATAAGTGGTACCGGAAGCGAATGCTGCATATTCACTGGCCAGAAAAACACACCAGCCGCCAAGTTCCTCTGTTGTTCCCAGACGTTTTACGGGGTGCAGGTCAATGGTTCTTTGTCTTTCCTGTTCTGGATGCTCAAAAGAGTTAAACCAACTCTGATTGCCGGGCGTTTCTATAAAACCGGGGGCAAGGCCAACAGTACGTATTGCAGGGCCCCATTCTATGGCCAGGCTTCTCACCAAACCTGTTAAGGCTGTTTTAGCTACGTTATATGGGAAACAACCCGGTATGCTTGCAAAAGCATGATTAGAACTCATCAGGATAATTATGCCTTGATGCAGTTCTAGATAGGGTTTGCATAATTTAGCCAGTCTCCAGTGGGCAGTAAGATTTAAATCCATGTTTTCCTGCCAGTCGCTTTCATCACATCCCGCAGCGCCTTTAAAAATATTTTTCCCGGCATTGGAAACCAGAATATCTATCCTTCCCTTACTCTTTTCTGCAACTGCAAGAACCAGCGCTTCCAGAGCTGAAGTATGGGTGATATCCGCTTGCTGGTAAAATGCCTCTGCACCTTCAGCTTCTACTGCAGCGATAAACGCTTGAGCGCCTCGACTATGTAGCTCGGCTTCTGCACAGCCTGCAACCATACAGCCTGCTTTGGCTAGCATTTTTGCCACACCCAAACCTATACCTGAAGTTACGCCTGTAACCAGGGCTACTTTTCCTTTTAAATCAATCTGAAAAGACATATCTGTTATTTCAATTTAAATACATATGCAACTAAATCTTTCCTTTACTAGACATAAAATCCTGGTCTTGGCTCCAGGATACCTGGATGTTTTTCCATTTCCTCTTCTACAAGATCTACTCCAAGTCCCGGTCGGTCGGATAATTTAAGGTGTCCGTTTTCTACCATGTCTGCAATGGGGTGCGTAATGACTTTATCTCTCCAGGGCACATCATTGAACATAAATTCCTGCCTGAAAAAGTTAGGTACAGAAGCGCAGACCTGGGCACTGGCCAAAGTAGACAGCGGTCCGTTGGGGTTGTGAGGTGCAAGTAAAACGTTATAAGCTTCCATCATCGTAGCCATTCGCTTCATTTCAGACGGGCCGCCGCAGCGGGTAATATCGGGCATCATAATGTCGCAGATGTGTTTTTCCAATACATCTCGAATACCGTGGCGGGTATAGTGACGCTCGCCTACGCAGATGGAAACATTTGAGGGAATCCGATCTCTCATGGCCTTCAGGGTATTGGCATTTTCTGGCCCGGCAGGTTCTTCATACCAGGTAATGTTCAGTTCTGACAGTCGCTGTGCCATGGCAACAGCCACGCGATAATTCAGCATGGCATGGGTTTCGATCATGATATCAAATTCTGGCCCCACAGCATCGCGTACTGCTTTACTCACCTTAAATGCCAGATCTTGCTGAGAAGCCGTAAGCTGTAGATTGGAAGATAAATCTTCACCATACAAATAATTGGTATGTGCAAATGGATCGAATTTGAGCCCGGTAAAACCAGCTTCTTTCACCTTTAACGCCTGGGCTGCATAGTCAGATTCATTGTGCCCGCCACCAGTAAACCAATAATTGGCATAGAGCAAAATATCTTTTCTAAACGCCCCGCCTAAAAGTTCGTAACAAGGTACACCCAGTACTTTTGCCTTTAAATCGAGCAATGCCATGTCTATACCGCTAATGGCACACATACTGGCTCCAAATGGCCCCATCCAGTTTAAATCCCTATAGAGTTTAGTCCATATAAAATCTGTTTTCATAGGATCTAATCCAATGATGCGCTGGCCAACATGTTTGGCGGCTTCAAAAACGATGGGACTTCCCGGCCAGTTTGTAGCTTCCCCCACGCCGGTATGCCCTGTATCGGTATATATTTTCAATAAAGTCCAGTTGTATTTTACACCCTCAACCAGCCATACTTTTACATCTGTAATTTTCATCTGTTTATAATTTGTTTTTTAATTGTGATGAAGCTATCAGATAT
>NZ_QAIL01000025.1 GCF_003061025.1 Pedobacter sp. HMWF019
ATTGGATACATTACTTTGTGCACAACTGTAGAGTACACTTAACATCAAATTTAATAGAACAAATTTAATTTTCATAAAAAAATATAAAGGTTACTTTTTTAATATCTGCATTAAACTATCAAAAAATCTAGCTATAGAGCCAAGATTAGAAGAAATGGGAGCTCTATTACCATAAAATTCGGCAGTCACTTGATTTTTTTGCCCTATAGGCTTATTAATACTATAATCGATGGTTCGAACAGAACCGAAAGAACCTTGATCATTAGCTTTCGTTACATCTATCTTCTTATTTATCATTTCAGGTTTAGCATAGCTTAATTTAGTGGTGCCAATTTGATCTAGAGTACTAGAAGTTGTCTTGATTTTTTCTTCCCCTATATTCCCTCCGCTTACAACTTCTTTTTCTGCAATTTTCACCTGCTCAACTGGTTTATATCCGCCATTTATTTCCATAAAAAAAACTGGAGATTTAGGTACAAACACTTCTCGATTCAAAACATTTTCATTAGATCCATAAGTAACTTTATCACCAAACATATTGTCAGCGCCTAGTCGACTAAAGTCGTTAGCACTCCCTTCTATTTTATGCTTATTTAGTTGATCATCTGTCATAACATGCACTCCTTTAACATATACTACCTCCCCTGTTAAATTATTTACAAACCAGTCCTTAGCTTCCATTCCATCGGCATCGACAAACCTTATCGGATTGTTATTTCCGTAAATATAAGGTGAATATCTTCTACCTTTTTCAGCCAATGGATCCACTACATTCCACCTTCCAACTGCCGGATCATAGAACCGTGCGTCATAATCGTACTGTTCTAGTCCATCTTGCAACTCCTTACTGTTATAAAGATAATTATTTCTGGCACCTAATGAGTAACTATTAAATGTTTTTCCAAATGGATAATAATCGTCTGCTTGTATCTTCGTTCCGGCACTGTTAAATGAATACCTTGCATTCCCTAAGTGATCCTTTAAAGTGTATTCATAATTGTAAACGCCCGAAACCGGCCTGGCTATCCCTTCTTCAGTCTGGATAAAGTCTATAGCCGTTCCATTGTACTGGATCCCGTCAATATAATGCGTGGTCACCGATCCTTTTACCCGGGTCAGTTTTTTACCCATGGCATCATAGGTGTAGGTTGAAGCATTAGGTCCGGTAACTGTGGCTGGCAAGTTCAAAACATTATAGGTAAAGGTATTTGTTCCATCGGTCAGTGTATTCCCATTCAGATCATAGGTATAGTTCCTGGTTAAGCCTCCTGTTACAATGTTTAATCTATTGCCGGTATAATTATATACTTGAGGAGATAAAGCATCCCGTGTTAAACTCTGAATATTACCCATAAGATCGTAAGTGATCCCCTGCTCATTTCTGTTATCTGAAGAGATCCCGGAAGTTAACCGGTTCAGTTTATCATAAGTATACACATACATTTTAGCTGCCGATCCAGCTGTACTCCATTGCATAAATGCGATATTTCCATTATATTGAGGGGAAGTTCCATCTGTATAGTTCAAGGCCATTAAAAAACCTGGTGCCGAACTAGCATTCAGCCAGCCCCGTTCGTTATAGCCAAGAACAGCGACATTTGATCCGTTGTTTAGCTTTTTAGAGGTTAATTGTCCTACCTCATTATAAACTACTTCCGAAAGTACAACCTGGGGGCTTGCCAGGGTTCCAATCTTCTCATTGGTTCTGATCTTTCGGCCCATATGGTCATAATCGTAAGCAGTGTAGATTGTAGTGCTCGTTGAACCAACAGTATGTGTCCTGGTACTACTTGTCACCTGGCCTGGGAAATTATAAACCAGATCAGTGACATCTGTCCCGCCCAGGTGGTTAGTGCTTTTTGACTGAATCACCCTTCCAAAGCTATCGTAGTAACTCGTGGTGAGCAGCATGGTTGTAGTCCCCAGAATATTCACTTTAGACCCGGTAAGTAATGATTTGACAGCAGTGCCCGAACTTTGGGTACCTGTGGGATTACCAAAAGTATTGCCATAAAAGGCATAATCATCGTAGTAATTCACGGTATAGTAAGTCTGTACATTTGCATGGGCTGGTAGAGCTACATTGGTATAACCGGTTCCTGTTGTACTCAAATTGGTATTGTCCTTGAGTTCGCAATTTTTACTCGTTGCATTAAACAGGGCTTGCCAGGAAATCCGGGTGCCTACACTACTCATAATCCCGGTAATAATTGCTCTACCGAGTGTATCATATTTAGTAAACAGCCATTTATTAGCGGTTGCCTGCACTGCATCCCGGCTCAATACCAGCCTATCGAGCTTATCATAAACCATTTCTTCCCAGCCTTTGCCAGGGATCTTCTTTTCAATCATACGCTGGCGACCATCATAATGGTAAGCATAGATATAGTTGTTAAAATTGACATCATTTTCTGCAAAGCTGTTGATGTTTAACCCGTTTTCATTTAGCGCTGGGGGCAATACATAACAGAGATTACCTAGGTCATCGTACAAATAATAGGTGGATAGGCTTTTGGTTTCATTTTCCCATATTCGTTTCAACACGATATGTTCCTCGAAATCTTTGTATTCATCAATTGTTCCAGTTTTTCCACTTACCCAGTTCTCATCTTTATAGGTGGTTCGATATAATTTTCCTTGAAGATAATTACCTGAAGATGTTGCACCATTTGTGCTTACTGTCCAAAGTTTAACATCTCCCGCATTAGTACCATAATCTGTTTTTAATGTATGGCCAGCGCTACTTCCAGGTATAGGTTGCCAGGTGCTTCCAGGAAAACCTTGCTCCTGTACACGACTTAAGGGACTGGCTTCGAATACGGTTTTAGAAAAGGGAGTTCCTGGAATAGGTGTGACTCCTGGTGCGTTCCACCCTGAAGTATTGGTTGGATCTGTATAAAAAGCAGCCTGCTCGTTAAGGGCATTTGATTTATAACTTCCATTACTAAGGGCTACAATACCTGAATAAGGTAAATATTTCTTTTCTTGCCTCCCAAAAGCGTCATAGGCAATTGGGGTAACCAGGTCTCTCAACGTGGGGCTCGCCTGCCACTCGACAATTTGAAAAGGTCTGCCTAAACCATCAAAGTATTTAATGCTTCGGTTGGCTTGGGCGACAGGAAGTCCTGTTAGCTGGCTCTCTGTAGTTTTACTTGGAACCCTAAGAGTCGTTTCTATTGTATAGTTCTGATCTGAACTTGGTATTTGCGCTAATAGAGCAACTGCTTCAAAGAATAATGGAAAAAAAACAAGTATTTTTTTCATGTACAAGAGCAATTAAGGTTTGTAGTGATAAGTGTAGTTTTTAACGATGTGCCCATTCTGATCTTTCACATTTTTTAGCCTCATAAAATCATCATATTCATAGTAGACAATTTGCCCTTTGGGATCTGTGCTACTCGTCATCCCGACCAGAGGCTTATACGTATAAGTTGTAACTTGAGCATTGGTTAGACTTTGTCTCAACTTATCTAATTCAGACCTCATTTGAATATCTGTAGTTGAACCATTATCTAAAATGGACTGGTTAATGACCTGTTTTACCTCATTGTAGCTACTACCAACAATCTTAGCGACAGGATAAGAAGAGTTATATCCCCACAAATAAACCTCTTTAGTTCCACTTACAAGAGATTGTTCCTGAATATTACCTAACCGATCGTAAGCATTGAAATATATGATGGGTTTATAGTTGCCATCTTTAGTTGTAGAATTACTTGTTATAATAGAAGGCACAAAAGCAATATTATTTGGAGAATTCTCCCACCGGAAAACGGTGTCTACAAAAGGTAATGATGTTTTATATTTATAAAATGTTGCTGATGTTGTCTTTAAACCATTTCCACCAAGGTCTGAAACTTGTTTGTATTCCTCAACTGGCTCGCCAATAGCATAGTTTTTCTGCAAATTTTGAACTCCTTTAGCTATATCATTATTTGGAATTCCTGTTAATACAAAATCAGATGGGTATGATATTTTCGTAATCGAGTATTTGTTATCGGATCTAGTGGTTTTGATGGTGGATGGTAATAAATTAGTCGTATTATAAGTATAATAGGTACTGGTTTTCGTTTCGTTGAAATTATTATCCAGACTAACAGAGATTGTCGAATCCAGCAATTGATACCCTGCATAAATATTATACTTCGTAGCCATGAATAAGTCATTGTAATTAACCTGTAGGTTAAAGCCATTTCCACAAGTTACAAGTGGTTGAAGGTCGATCCCCTTTACTTTATAACCTGAGGTATAACCATAGCCATTAGCCGTGAATGTTTTGGAATAAAAATTATTTTTTCGGAGCACGCAACTATAGGTTCCGTCTACGTTTCTTTTATATTGTTCTTCTTTTAATGTTTTTCCTCTGGCCCAGGAAAAATCAGTATTTGGTGCCCATGGAAATCTATCGGTCATTAATTTGGAATACCAAGAACCATCTGCCCAATTACCGCCATGAAATGGAAGCGTATTACTAACATTACTGATGTCTTTAGTCAGTGTGTCCGACTGAGAAACAATATACCCATTATCGACAACCGTTCCGTCAATAAGTGTTGTAGCCTTCTCAACCACATATGCGTATCCAAATAAACCATTTTGAGAAGATGCCAAAGGGTAGTGTGTATTTGAAGTTATTTGGGTAGCTATGGCTCCTGTTATAATGTAAGTAAGAGTGCCTGCAAATCCATAAACCACAAACGATTGATTATTATATTTTGCAGATGGATTAAATAATGCCATCGAAGATTGTCCATTAGGCAACGTATATTGATACTGCTTATTTAGTAAAGATTGGGTTACAGGATCAAAAGTTCCAATAGCCTTTATCCTAAGCCCCCCATAATTTTGAGTCACTTTACTTGAACCTGGTTGGATATCTTGCCATCCAAACATGGTAACCTGATAAGCACAAGGAAAATTATTACCTGCAGATTTTAGTATATAATTTCCATTTGGAAGATTAAAATTAATCTTTTGATTATATCCCTTGGCAGCTACATTGGATTCAGAAACAACAACTGAATTATTTTGGGCATTGACTATGCTAAAACTACCCCTCTGCCCGGATGCACCATATTTGCAAACATCAACTTGAAAGGAGATATTTACTGCTCCGGAAATGTCGTTAACAGAAAAAGTTGTTAGGGTATTGCTATTCCCAACAGCCCCTAATGGAACCGTATAGATGGCTGTTTCGTGTGTATTTGAATTCGGAATATCAACTGCTCTTGTATTCAATTCGTAGTCGAATGTAGAATAGCCTCCGGTAGGATAAATCATTTTCTTTAACAATCCTTGTTTTGCATAGACGTAATTCGGTTCCTTTCCCAAAATAGTGTACCCTCTTGCTCCATTTACTGTTTCCCCATTAAGTACTATATTTTGCAAAAGAGTGTTGTACCCGTTGCCATTGTAATAACCTAACAAGTCTTGTTGTGCAGAAAAACGTTCAGGTAGTCCATAGTCATGTTCGTATTCCATCCCGTAAGAGTCTACTTTATTACTAATACCATCAATTTCATCCAGGCTTGTCAAAAATAAACGGCGTGTTGCGAATGGATTATGAGTTACTGTTTCAGAAGTACTTGCAAAAGGAACCTCTGAGGAACAGTCAATCTCACTAAGCTCCTTAAATTGATTTCCAATCATGTATTTATAATTCAGATCATATTCTTTCAATTTAAGATTGTTTGAATTATAGATTGTCATCTTTTTTAGATAAGTATCCCCATAAAAATCGCAGCGATTCCCTCCTTGCTCAAATTGGATATTTCCATCCAAGAAGCTTACTGATTGTAATATTTTTCTTTCGACCAGCTGTTGAAGAAAAAAATGATTTTCATCGTAGAAAGATACAGGCAGCGGCTGAGTTGCCCCATTCCCGTTCAAGCTGTGGTCCTCTGGATCTCTGTATTTTATAGAACCAGTATAAATATAATCAATTGTGCTTCTAGAAGCATACTTAAATGAAACCGTGTCACCGGCAACACTGATTACCTTATTTAGATACCAGGTTTTCGTATTAACTGAACCTGGCGATAATACGTCTTTGGTTGCATTATAAACAAGTTGACTCCTCGTTGTTGAGACTTCAAGCGTTTCAAAAATATACTGAGTACCTTTTGTATCTGTTACCTTCCAGCCCATCCCCGACAACCCATTGTTAAAGTCACCACCGGATCCGTAAAAATTTTCAATTTTCAGTCTCTGTTCTGCTATTTGAACTGGAGTACCAACTGTATCAAGAAAAAAACTTCCGGTGTTGCCGCAAAATGAATAGCTAAATACATCCGGCGCGTTATCTTGTTGATTTTCAACAGAGGCCTTTACATCACAAATACTAGGATTCTTCATATTTGTAGGTTTTTGAAATCTACCAAAATTTGATGGGCTGCTATAATAATCATCAATTCCACAAATTGTCTGTGTTATAATGCCTCCGCAGGAAAAAGCCCAGCCTGTACCAACACTAGACGAGACCTCAGACACTTTTATTCCTCCTGAATGATACCTTAATTCAATAGGTAAACTCAATCCCTTTCTTTGTATTTCATATAAGGGGATATTTATATCTGGAATACCTGTAAACTTAGAGACAGGCAATTCCGTGAATTTAAATAGGCTCAATGCCTCCGGACTTGGAGGCACCTGATTGGTAAGGGTAATGTTTTGTGAAAAGGCATTTTGAAGGATTGAAAGCCAAATAAGACAAATTAGAATTAAATTTTTCATAGCTAATTTTTAACGATTTCGATAAACCCAAAACTTTAATTACTCACAACACCCAGGAGAATTATAAAATTAAAGTCTTTTCGAATTGAAAAAATTATATTACATGAAACGAATCATTTGGGTGATGAAATTGACGTTGCTCGTGACATTTCCAAATTCACACAATTCATCATCATTTAGTATCTTAC
>NZ_QAIL01000243.1 GCF_003061025.1 Pedobacter sp. HMWF019
GAAACAAACTAACAGAATTGCAAAATATATAGATCACCGTGAGGTAAGATCGATAAGTTCATTAAAGAGATGTCATTTATAAAAGCGTAGCGGGGTAACATAGTACGATTCAAAGTACATGAAACCGGAGCTATGATTTCGAGTCAAATTCTGACAGACAATACAATTAGAATAAAGACTATTATTAACAAGTTAAGAATGGTCAGCGTTCAAACTACAACATTTTACAATGGAGAGTTTGATCCTGGCTCAGGATGAACGCTAGCGGCAGGCCTAATACATGCAAGTCGAACGAGATTAAGGAGCTTGCTCTTTATGAAAGTGGCGCACGGGTGCGTAACGCGTATGCAACCTACCTTAATCAGGGGGATAGCCCGAAGAAATTCGGATTAAGACCGCATAAAAACACAGGATAGCATTATCCAATGTTCAAATATTTATAGGATTAAGATGGGCATGCGTGTCATTAGCTAGTTGGCGGGGTAACGGCCCACCAAGGCGACGATGACTAGGGGATCTGAGAGGATGACCCCCCACACTGGTACTGAGACACGGACCAGACTCCTACGGGAGGCAGCAGTAAGGAATATTGGTCAATGGAGGGAACTCTGAACCAGCCATGCCGCGTGCAGGAAGACAGCCCTCTGGGTCGTAAACTGCTTTTATTCGGGAATAAACCTTATTACGTGTAATAAGCTGAATGTACCGAAGGAATAAGGATCGGCTAACTCCGTGCCAGCAGCCGCGGTAATACGGAGGATCCAAGCGTTATCCGGATTTATTGGGTTTAAAGGGTGCGTAGGCGGCTTATTAAGTCAGGGGTGAAAGACGGTGGCTCAACCATCGCAGTGCCCTTGATACTGATGAGCTTGAATACACTAGAGGTAGGCGGAATGTGACAAGTAGCGGTGAAATGCATAGATATGTCACAGAACACCGATTGCGAAGGCAGCTTACTATGGTGTTATTGACGCTGAGGCACGAAAGCGTGGGGATCAAACAGGATTAGATACCCTGGTAGTCCACGCCCTAAACGATGAATACTCGCTGTTAGCGATATACAGTTAGCGGCTAAGCGAAAGCGTTAAGTATTCCACCTGGGGAGTACGCCCGCAAGGGTGAAACTCAAAGGAATTGACGGGGGCCCGCACAAGCGGAGGAGCATGTGGTTTAATTCGATGATACGCGAGGAACCTTACCCGGGCTTGAAAGTTAGTGAATGATCTAGAGATAGATCAGTGAGCAATCACACGAAACTAGGTGCTGCATGGCTGTCGTCAGCTCGTGCCGTGAGGTGTTGGGTTAAGTCCCGCAACGAGCGCAACCCCTATGTTTAGTTGCCAGCACGTTAAGGTGGGGACTCTAAACAGACTGCCTGTGCAAACAGAGAGGAAGGAGGGGACGACGTCAAGTCATCATGGCCCTTACGTCCGGGGCTACACACGTGCTACAATGGATGGTACAGAGGGCAGCAAGCTGGCAACAGCAAGCAAATCTCAAAAAGCCATTCACAGTTCGGATAGAGGTCTGCAACTCGACCTCTTGAAGTTGGATTCGCTAGTAATCGCGTATCAGCAATGACGCGGTGAATACGTTCCCGGGCCTTGTACACACCGCCCGTCAAGCCATGGAAGTTGGGGGTACCTAAAGTATGTAACCGCAAGGAGCGTCCTAGGGTAAAACCGATAACTGGGGCTAAGTCGTAACAAGGTAGCCGTACCGGAAGGTGCGGCTGGAATACCTCCTTTCTGGAGTAGATTTGACTACTCGCTACGCCAAATGATATAAATGACAGTACATCTCAAAAAGAAAAAAGAAGAAACAACCCATAGGATAACATCATAAGGTGCGACCTACTGAAGATTGGACAAAAAGAGTAAACAGGCATTGTGAAATGAGAGATCAGTACTCAGTCCTGTAATACATTAAGTCCCGTAGCTCAGTTTGGTTAGAGCACTACACTGATAATGTAGGGGTCAGCAGTTCAAATCTGCTCGGGACTACAGAAATATTCTAAGGGGGATTAGCTCAGCTGGCTAGAGCGCCTGCCTTGCACGCAGGAGGTCAACGGTTCGACTCCGTTATTCTCCACCATCACCGGTACTTGATACAAAAGGTACGTAAATAGGACAACCGAAAGGTGTCCCGGGATTGAACAGTTCTTTGACATATTGGAAGAAGTTAAAAAAGAAGAGCAAACAACAATAGAGACGTTGTTAGCTTGGAGGGGAGGTAAGCAATTACTGAACCGTAAGAGATAACAACAAATCAAAAAAAGCATTTCCATAGGCGCAAAAGGCTATGGAGAGAAGAAAGTAAGAAAGAGCACACAGGGGATGCCTTGGCTCTCAGAGGCGATGAAGGACGTGATAAGCTGCGATAAGCTTCGGGTATTAGCAAATATGAATTGATCCGAAGATTTCCGAATGGGGAAACCTGGCTAGTTGAAGACTAGTCGTATATATACGCAAACCTGCCGAACTGAAACATCTAAGTAAGCAGAGGAAGAGAAAATAATAATGATTTCCTAAGTAGTGGCGAGCGAACGGGAAAGAGCCCAAACCATTAATGTTACGGCATTAGTGGGGTTGTAGGACTACGATATGATTATAATGCAATGAAGTGGAACAGGATGGGAAGCCTGGCAAAATAGAGTGAGAGCCTCGTACACGTAAGTACCATTAGTCTAGTAGCATCCTGAGTACCGCGAGGTCGGAGACGCCTTGTGGGAATCTGCCGGCACCATCCGGTAAGGCTAAATACTCCTGAGAGACCGATAGTGAACCAGTACCGTGAGGGAAAGGTGAAAAGAACCCCGAACAGGGGAGTGAAATAGAACCTGAAACTGTGTGCTTACAAGCGGTCGGAGCGTCCAGGTGGCGTGACGGCGTGCCTTTTGCATAATGAGCCTACGAGTTACTCTTCTCTGGCAAGGTTAAGTGTTTAAGACACGGATCCGAAGCGAAAGCGAGTCTGAATAGGGCGTATAGTCAGGGGAGGTAGACGCGAAACCTTGTGATCTACCCATGGACAGGTTGAAGGTGCGGTAACACGTACTGGAGGACCGAACCGATAAACGTTGAAAAGTTTCCGGATGATCTGTGGGTAGGGGTGAAAGGCTAATCAAACTGGGAAATAGCTCGTACTCCCCGAAATGTTTTTAGGAACAGCGTTGAGGTAAAGTTATTTAGAGGTAGAGCTACTGATTGGGTGCGGGGGAGTCAAATCCTACCAAATCCAGACAAACTCCGAATGCTAAATAATATACTCAGCAGTGAGGCCCGGGGTGCTAAGGTCACGGGCCGAGAGGGAAAGAACCCAGACCATCAGCTAAGGTCCCCAAGTTACTACTAAGTTGAACTAACGAGGTGCGATTGCATAGACAGCTAGGATGTTGGCTTGGAAGCAGCCATTCATTTAAAGAGTGCGTAACAGCTCACTAGTCGAGCGATCGTGCATGGATAATAAACGGGCATTAAGTAGTACACCGAAGCTATGGGTAATATTAATATTACGGTAGGGGAGCATTCCAGCGGCAGCGAAGTTATGACGTAAGTTGTGGTGGAGCTTCTGGAAAAGCAAATGTAGGCATAAGTAACGATAAGGCAGGCGAGAAACCTGCCCGCCGAAAGGATAAGGTTTCCTGATCAACGCTAATCGGATCAGGGTTAGTCGGGACCTAAGGAGAACCCGAAGGGGATATTCGATGGACAACGGTTTAATATTACCGTACTTTTTATAACTGCGATGTGGGGACGGAGTAGTGACACTGCCGCGATCTGACGGAATAGATCGTTAAAGGCTGTAGGTATAGGACTGGTAGGCAAATCCGCCGGTCTTGCTGAACGCCGATAGTACCGCAAGCCTTCGGGTAAGTGGATAGCGCAGGTAATCAGACTTCCAAGAAAAACCGCTAAGCTTCAGGTTATAAAAACCCGTACCGCAAACCGACACAGGTATCCGGGAAGAGAATTCTAAGGCGCTCGAGTGAATCATGGCTAAGGAACTCGGCAAAATGGCCCTGTAACTTCGGGAGAAGGGGCGCTGGTAGCAATATCAGCCGCAGTGAAAAGGCCCAGGCGACTGTTTAACAAAAACACATGGCTTTGCAAAATCGAAAGATGAAGTATAAGGCCTGACACCTGCCCGGTGCTGGAAGGTTAAGAGGGGATGTTAGGAGCAATTCGAAGCATTGAATCGAAGCCCCAGTAAACGGCGGCCGTAACTATAACGGTCCTAAGGTAGCGAAATTCCTTGTCGGGTAAGTTCCGACCTGCACGAATGGTGTAACGATCTGGGCGCTGTCTCAGCCATGAGCTCGGTGAAATTGTGGTCCCGGTGAAGACGCCGGGTACCCGCAACGGGACGGAAAGACCCCATGCACCTTCACTACAATTTAACATTGACATTGGATACAGGATGTGTAGGATAGGTGGGAGACTATGAAGCGGCGTCGCCAGGCGTCGTGGAGTCAACGTTGAAATACCACCCTTTCTGTATTCGGTGTCTAACTCCGCCAGTCGGAGGACATTGTTTGATGGGTAGTTTGACTGGGGTGGTCGCCTCCAAAAAGGTAACGGAGGCTTTCAAAGGTAAGCTCAATACGCTTGGTAACCGTATGAGGAGTGCAATAGCATAAGCTTGCTTGACTGTGAGGCATACAAGCCGAGCAGGGTCGAAAGACGGATATAGTGATCCGGTGGTTCTGCATGGAAGGGCCATCGCTCAAAGGATAAAAGGTACGCTGGGGATAACAGGCTGATCTCCCCCAAGAGCTCATATCGACGGGGAGGTTTGGCACCTCGATGTCGGCTCGTCACATCCTGGGGCTGGAGAAGGTCCCAAGGGTTCGGCTGTTCGCCGATTAAAGTGGCACGCGAGCTGGGTTCAGAACGTCGCGAGACAGTTCGGTCCCTATCTGTTGTGGGCGTAGGAATTTTGAGTGGGGCTGACCTTAGTACGAGAGGACCGGGTTGGACTAGCCTCTAGTGAATCTGTTGTTCCGCCAGGGGCATTGCAGAGTAGCTACGCTGGGAATAGATAAGCGCTGAAAGCATCTAAGTGCGAAACTAGCCACGAGATGAGAATTCCATATAGGACCGTAGCAGACTACTACGTTGATAGGTTACAGATGTAAAGGTGGTGACATCAAAGTCGAGTAATACTAATCATCCGAAGCTTTCAAAAGCAACAACACTGTTGTTTGCTCTTCCAAACTAACTTCTTTCAATAATATGTCATTTATGTAGTGAAATCAAATCGCGAGATAGATCACTGGATATTTAAAAATATTTAGGTGCCTATATCGGTGGTGTCCACCTCTTCCCATTCCGAACAGAGAAGTTAAGCCCACCAGAGCCGATGGTACTGCGGTAACACGTGGGAGAGTAGGTCGGTGCCAAATCTTAAAGAAAGCCTGTAGTTAA
>NZ_QAIL01000244.1 GCF_003061025.1 Pedobacter sp. HMWF019
GGTTGAAACAGACGTATATGGGCACGGCATAATCGGAATTTTAGAAGGAAATAAAAAAGGAAAGAAAATTGCCTGGCGTAGCGATATGGATGCATTACCCAACCGCTTTCCAGATAAAGTTGACTTCAGATCTAAAATAGATGGCGTACAACACGGCTGTGGACACGATATACACATGGCGATCGGACTTGGAATAGCAGAAATACTGTCAAAAAACAAAAAATCACTAAACGGAACAGTCTATTTTATATTCCAGCCAGAAGAAGAAACCTTTGTCGGAGCAAAAGCTATGGTCGACAAAGGACTGCTAACAAAGATCAAATCCGATGAAATATATGCTTTGCACGTAAGCGCACTTCCAGTTGGTAAGATTATGGCAAAGCCAAATGAAATGTTTGCCTATCAAAAAAGAGTTCGGATAAAGTTAAAAAACGAGCTATCGAACGAAGAAGCAAAAGAACTCTCACAGAAAATAGATAAGAAATTATTTCGCGTCAAGACAAATACTAAACCATGGGATATCCAATTCCTCGCCGATCCCAATCTTGGATTAAGCAACCCAAATACTATTTATCAAGACTACCTGTTTATGGATAAAGACTTTCGCATCCGCACAAAAGAAAACGAACTTCTTCTGGAAGCCTATATTTACGAAACCAACAAATCAAACCAGCAAAACATCATTCCCGAAATAGAACAACTGATTAAAGAAACGAAATATAAAGACCAATTGATCTCAATTGACTATATACAGAATAATCCTACCATCCAGAACGACGAAAAATTAACAAACCAAGCAATAAATACCATTTCAAAAATATACGGAAAACAAAGTATACTCCCTGACTACGGACAAGTTCCTTATTTCAATGATGATTTCGCTTACTTTCAGCAGAAAATACCAGGAGTTTACTTCTTACTGGGCGGATCCAATTTCGAGAAAGGCATCATCGCCATGAATCACGCACCAAATTTTATGGTAGACGAAGAATGCCTAAGAATTGGCGTGAAGAGTTTCTCTTCTCTGATTCTAGAAAGATTAAAACCATGAACAATCAATCCATCTATATCTGCAGAAATTTTAAGCTGATTTAAAAATGGTGAGCCCCTCCCCAAAAACTAGCCAGTTAAAACTAGAGAATCGGACGTCAGTCAGTTTTTCGGGGGGACGTCAGACGTCAGTTACTTTTGTATCTCAAATATATGTGAAGTTTAAAATAGAATCTATTTTTCCCAACAAACTAAATCAAACAAAAATAAAAATCACTTATTTTTGATCATTGAAAACACAGCAGCATAAAATAAAGCAATTCCAACTTTCACCTTGGGCGAAGGCAGGGCTAGCCATTAAAAACCTGCGATCAGAAAAAAGCGAAGAAGAACACGACAGTTCCAAGCCACATCGCGACCACCATTATTTAGTCATTTTAATCACCAATGGCCAATTCACTATCAACCTCGATTTCAAGGAAATAAACATAATAGCCCCCAAGCTACTTTTCGTCTTCCCAGAACAAGTACACAACATCACGGAAATAAAAAATCCCAGCGGTTGGGCAGTTAGCTTTGACCCCTCCCTGATCAGTAACACGCTTCAAACCCTTTTAGAAAAAAACCTCAAAGGCCCCATAGAGCTGGAGAAACAAACAGATTTCTATCAATATACCACTAGTCTAATGGATCTGATGGAACAAC
The DNA here is from genome assembly GCF_003061025.1 of Pedobacter sp. HMWF019. GTDB lineage: Bacteria > Bacteroidota > Bacteroidia > Sphingobacteriales > Sphingobacteriaceae > Pedobacter. Next base: position 1,696 of record NZ_QAIL01000244.1, read on the forward strand.
TACAATCAAAAGGATTAAGCGGACACAGCATAAAAGCTGCACATTCAGTATTAAACGCCATACTCGAATTAACTGCAGAAAAAACCATAGCAGCTACCATATACATAAATGCCACAACTACCAGCCGAGCGGTAGCCATAGAACAAGAATTTAACCAACTGCTAAAGCAACACTATAAAAACTGGAAGCAACCAACCCAATACGCAGCAGCACTCCATATATCAGTAGCCCATCTATATGATACAATGAAAGGAATGACCGGAACTTCAGTTTCAGAACTCATTCAGCAATGCTCCATTCTCGAAGCAAAACGACTATTGTATTTTACCGACTTAAGCGTAAAAGAAATCGGCTATGAACTCGGTTACAATGAACCCGTCTATTTTGGCAAGCTTTTTAAAAAGACAACGGGCCTCACTCCTCTGCAATTCAGACACCAATACCGCGATTAAGACTATCATTCCAATCAATACACCTATTCTGCCTTATATTTACCCGCTTTCTTTGCATAAGAAAACAATACCAGCATGAAAAAGGAAATCAATATCCCTCTTATACTCGAAGCAGTAAAAAAGGCAGGAAATATGTTCCTGGAAGATTATAAAAAAAATGAGATCGCCAATAACAAAACGCAACTACTAGAACAATTGGCTAAAATTGACGAACGCTGTCTAAACGCATTAAAAGAAGAACTGAAAACAGCATTTCCAGATACTCCCTGGAACATTGGTAACGAGTTCGATAAAGAAGGACAGAAACAACCACTCGATTTACCTGAATATTGGCTTTGCGATGCAATGGACGGCGCAATTCAATACTTACAGCATATTCCCGGATGGACAATCAATCTCGTACTGGTCAGAGAAGGCCAACCTCATTTTTCAGTGATATACGATCCACTGGCACAAGAAATATTTTGGGCACAGCAGGGATCAGGCGCATTTATGAACGGTAAGTCCATTAAGCCAAGCACTAAAACAGATACTGATATCATGCTTGCTATATTCGAATACGGACACGAAGAACCACCAATCCCTGGCTTTAACGAAAAACATGGTGCAGCGGTTGCCGATCTGCTGAATAAATTCGGTGTGGTAAGAAACTATGGTCCGCATGGCTTGCAACTCGCTTACATAGGTGCTGGCAGGATCGACGTCTTCCATCAATTAGGGCTAGATACCTATAACTGGCTCGCAGGGATATTGATTGCAAAAGAAGCCGGAGCAAAAATTCTGAATAGCAAAGGACAAGCCTGGAAGTGGGGTGATGACAGTTTAGTAGTTACAAGATGAAAATAGCCGTAATAGGCGCCGCTGCCGGCATAGGACTGGCTACGGTGCAAAAAGCATTAGCGAATGGTCATGAAGTTGTGGCACTTTCGACCAATACTGCCAATATATCAGAACATACCTTGCTAACCAAGATAAATGGAAGTGCCACATCTCTTGCAGATATGAAAAAAGCAATGTCCGGGGCAGATGCTGTATTGATCACGATCGGAACAAAAAATAAAAAACCCAATACCTTATTCTCAGATACAGCCAAAGCGCTAGTACAAGCAGGCAAAGATCTCAACTTCAAAGGTCCGGTTTTAGTCATCACGGGCTTCGGTTCGGGAAAAAGCAGTGGCTACTTAAGCCTGTTTATGAAAATCGTGATCGGCTTATTTCTGAAAAACCAATACATCAACAAAACATTGATGGAAGAAATCGTTACCCAAAGCAACTTAAAGTGGGAAATAATACGGCCCGGAATGCTTAGCAACGGACCATTGACCCAAAACTATAAAGTGCTTCCAGCGCTGTACAAAGGAATTAAAGTTGGAAAGATCTCAAGAGCGGACGTTGCACATTATCTATTAACGGAGGTAGAAAACCCAAAACTATTAAACCAATATCCCGCACTCACCTATTAACTACTTTTTTGTGCACCAAGCTATGTATGCATCCAGGAAAAATAGGATTTAAAGGACGAACATCAGGGCCTGTAAGGTCCAGAGAGTCCATAAATCCTATTTTTTCCACCAAAAGCTATGATTTGATAAATGCCAAAAGATCCTTATTTATAGTCTCAGCCTCCGTTGTCGGCATTCCATGAGGGAAACCCGGATAGGAAATAAGCTTCCCATTTTTCAAAAGCTTTACCGCCTTAGCCCCGGTAATTGGAAATGGAACAATCTGATCATCCTCACCATGCAGAACAAGTACAGGAATATCCACGCTTTTAAGATCATCAGTAAAATCTGTTTCCGAAAAGGCCTTTATACAATCAACATGTGCTTTTATCGCCCCCATCATGCCCTGACGCCACCAATTATCCCGGACACCTTGTGAAACTTTTGCACCCTCACGATTATATCCATAAAACGGAAGCGTAAAATCTTGAAAATATTGTGGCCTGTGCGAAGCAGTACCCTCACGAATCTCATCAAATACAGACAAAGGGATACCATCTGGATTATTTTCATTCTTTACCATGATCGGAGTAACGGCGCTAATCAACACCGCCTTAGCAACACGGCCCTTACCATATTTTGCAACATAGCGAATCACTTCTCCACCCCCGGTAGAATGACCAATATGTACTGCATCCTTCAGATCAAGTGCTTGCGTCAGCTCAGCCACATCAGCTGCATAAGTATCCATGTCATGTCCATTCGGAGTTTGGCTAGACCTTCCATGCCCCCGCCGATCATGAGCAATAACCCGGAATCCCTGTTCAAGAAAAAACATCATTTGACCATCCCAATCATCTCCAGATAAAGGCCAACCATGGTGAAAAAAAAGAGGTTGCCCGGTTCCCCAGTCCTTGTAGTAAATTTTGGTGCCGTCTTTTACTGTGATCGTACTCATTTTTATTGATTTTATGGAGGCCTATTCCTCCCACTAAAAAACAAATGGATTGAGCAAGGGTTTTTGCTATGAACAATTAAATCACAACATCCTCGCCGGCGGTTAAAAAGTAGGTTTAACTGATCTATTTTTGTTCAATTTTGTCATAAATGGAGATATTCACCGGAATCCTTACCTCTCTCTTTATTTTTCCGGGCATTATAAACTCAATCGTAACATGACCTTTCAATTTTTCGAACTTACCATTCAATATTAATTCGATGCCCAAATTCTGGTGCAGGGTATTTGTGTATTCCCATAAACCATATTCTTGTAAGTATGTAGCATCTCCATTATCTACAAAGCGCAGCTTCTCATTTTTCTCATTTGTAAAATCGAAATCTTTAACTGTATAAGTTGCAAAATCAGAAATATCATCGTCCCTATTAACTATGGTTCCCTTGTTTTGCTTGTACTCATTCAGCTTCTCCTCAGAAAGAGGATACCTCGTGCATATTTCGAATTTGTTAGTTGGTTTTTTCTCCACCTCCGTAATATCCGTGATAGTGGCCACAGCATTCTTAGTGACTTCAACAAGAAACTGTTTCATCTGCTCCTCCGAGTATTGGTAATCAGAGTCTTCCTTACTTTGGCAAGACACCATAAATATTAAAGAAACAACAAATAATAAAACTAAAGATGATCTATTTTTATTCATGTCTCTATGTTTGCATTAGATTTTAATTAAATATAAAGCTATTGCTACATTTAAAGAAATTACCACCCATCAAGTCAAAAATATTACAATAAAAATCTAAGATCAACATCTTAAGAACCACCTTCTCAGTCTGCACCCAAAAATATATTAT
>NZ_QAIL01000245.1 GCF_003061025.1 Pedobacter sp. HMWF019
AAGCAGAACTTTTTCATCATATTTTTCCTGGCGAGGCAGTGTACCAGTTGCTTACTGACCAGGGAAACAATATATATACCAGTAACTTTCATAAAATTAAATTCAAAAAAGACAAAATTCCCGAAATTTCCAGTTACCTGGATTTTGGAACGCTGAAAAAAGAATATCCAAATATTCATGTCAACTCTTTTGCGAAAGATACCGGCCATTGCATTTATTTAGGAGCAAAAGGTAATCTTCTTAAATACAACTTGAAAAGCCGCAGTTATACTAAAGTTCCCTTGCCCTATAAGAATATAAATGAAATCCCTTTTCCAATCTACTGTGATGACAAAAATGATATCTGGATGGGCTACAAAGGATTCCTGGTAAAATTTGACCCGGCTTCCGGGAAGTTCAGTAAATTCGATTTTCCCTCACCCCAATCCCTTTATGATTATGACTTTCTACAGCAAATTTATCAGGATGGCAAGGTTCTTTGGTTAGGCACCACCAATGGGCTGTATAGCTTTGATCGGTTTAAAGGGCAGATGCAGAGCAGCTATGCTCACGACCACAAAAATAAGGTGTCCCTAAGCAACAACTATATTCTTTCCTTAAGTAATGACTTTAATCATCCTGGGAACTATTTATGGGTAGGTACAAAAGGAGGAGGACTGAACCGTCTTGATAAAAAAACAGGTCAGTTTTCCAGATTTGACACAAAAAGCGGCCTGCCAAATAATGTGATCTACGGAATCCTGACCGACACTGGAGGAAAGCTTTGGCTAAGTACCAATAAAGGAATATCAAGGTTCGACCCTGTTAAAAATTCCTTCCAGAACTTTAATGTCGATGACGGGCTTCAGAGCAACGAATTTAACCGTTATGCTTTTGCGAAAACTGCAGACGGTTTATTGTTTTTTGGGGGAATGAACGGGATTACTTATTTTGATCCGCAAGACATCAAACCCCTGGGTCCATCAGCGGTTGTTTTTACAGAATTCCGCCTTTTTAACAAACCGGTGATTCCTTCCGATACGAACTCCATTCTTAAAACAGATTTAAATTCGACCAAAGAATTAAGGTTAAATTACGATGATAATGTGCTTACTTTCCAATTTGCTGCGATGGACTACCGCAAACCAGGCAATATCAGATATAGGTACATGATGAAGGGTTTCGATAAAGACTACATTTATGCTGGAATGGCCAGGGAAGCTACATATTCCAATTTAGATCCGGGTGAATACCATTTTAAAGTACAGGCAAATTATGGTACGCCTGCATGGGGAGATAAATACACCTCATTAAAGTTGATTATTATTCCTCCATGGTATAAAACCTGGTGGTTTTATGTTTTGAGCATAATGACCACCATTGCTTTGTTTTATGGACTTCATCTTTTCAGACTCGCACAGCTAAACAAGGTAAATAACCTAAGGAACCGAATTGCACGGGATCTGCATGATGAGCTTGGCTCTTCCTTGAGTACCATCGCCATATATTCGAAAATTGTACAACAGCAAAATTCAAAGACCTCGTTTGACCGGGAACCGCTCCTGCTCAAAATCACCAATAACGCAACTGAAATGATGGAATCCATGAGCGACATTGTATGGAATATCTACCATAAAAATGACGCCTTTGAAAGCATTTTGAGCAGAATGCGTGAACATGCCTATGAGTTGTTCGAAGCAAAAGGATATACCCTCCGTTTTAATCATGAGGAGGGATTATTGAAAAGAAAAATGTCTATGGAAAAGAGACGTGATTTTTATCTGATCTATAAAGAAGCCGTAAATAATGTGGCCAAATACGCAAATGGCCACAATGTTTGGATTAACGTTACTTTGGAGAATAACATCATTTCACTTGTTGTTGCCGATGATGGAAAAGGATTTGATCCGCTCCTGAAAACCGGGGGCAACGGACTTTCCAACATGGCATATCGGGCCAAGTCATTGAATGGCGAATTAAACATTGTTTCTGCGCCCAACAAAGGAACACGTATTGAGTTGAAATTTTAGATGTTGTGGAATTTGAAAAGAAAGGTGCTTTTAGCCTATTCAAAAGCACCTTTCTTTTGCACAATCATGCTATGATCTTAGAATTTTTTACCATATGACATTTTGAATGTATCCGCTTACGCGGGTTATTTACTTTATTATATATATTAACTTTTTCATTAGCAATAATTTTTTCTGGTGTTTTATTTCCCAAATATCTTTTTAAGCAGTTTGCCCAACGCTCCGTCCGGTACGTGCTCCGGAACATCTTCCGATGCTACC
>NZ_QAIL01000246.1 GCF_003061025.1 Pedobacter sp. HMWF019
CACCACGATGGTGGATTTAACCCAGGCCTTATATACCCTGAACCGGGCAGAAACCGACCGCGACATTGCATACAACAATGTATGGCAGGCACTGCTCCTTAAATCTGCCGCATTGGGTAATTATGATCTTTTTATAAACGAATTCTAATCTATACATCAATGAATCTAATACGTTTCGCACTTAGAAAACCGATATCCATCCTGGTATTGGTTGCCGGACTCTTCTTCTTTGGGATTGGTGCCATCAGCGACATCAAAGTGGATATCCTGCCAAAGATGAATTTACCGGTGATCTATATTGCGCACCCTTTTGGGGGCTATACCCCAACACAAATGGAGGCTTATTTTGGTAAGCAGTACATCAATATTCTGCTTTTTGCCAATGGGATCAAGAGCATCGAAACCAAAAACGTACAGGGTTTGATGCTGATGAAACTCACTTATTATGAGGGAACAAATATGGCGCAGGCAGCTTCGGAGCTCAGTGCGCTTTCCAACAGGGCACAGGCTATTTTCCCGCCAGGCTCACAGCCGCCTTTTATCATTCGTTTTGATGCCTCCTCCTTACCGGTTGGACAATTGGTGTTGAGTAGCCCGATCCGTTCTAATAACGAGCTGCAGGATATGGCTAATATTTATGTCCGTTCCTCTTTTACAGCCATCCCTGGTTTACTGGCTCCAGCACCTTTTGGTGGAAGTCCGCGTACAATAGAGATTAACGTAGACCCGAACCTAATGCGTTCGCACAACCTGACCGTAGACCAGGTGGTTGAGGCCATCCGGGTCAACAACCAGACTGCGCCTTCCGGAAACGTAAGGATTGGCAATAAAAATTACATTACACCCACTAATTATACCATTCAGAAAATTAAGGATTTTGAAAATATTCCTTTGTTTAAAGGCGGTGTACAGAATTTATACCTGAAAGATGTTGCCGTGGTTAAAGACGGAGCAGATGCTACAGCGGGCTATGCGCTGATTAATGGTAAACGTTCGGTATACATCAGCATTGCAAAATCGGGTGATGCGTCTACCTGGGATGTGGTGAAAAACCTGAAAAAGAACCTTCCTTTAATCCAGAATACACTGCCTGAGGATGTTAAATTGTCTTATGAATTTGATCAGAGTGTTTATGTGATCAATGCGGTAAAAAGTTTGATCAGTGAAGGGGCCATCGGGGCTATCCTGACGGGTTTAATGGTGTTGTTGTTCTTAGGTGACAAACGTGCGGCACTGATTGTTATTTTAACCATTCCAACCTCTATTATTGCGGGGGTATTGTTCCTCAAGCTCTTTGGCCAAACGATCAATATCATGTCGTTGAGTGGTCTGGCACTGGCTATTGGTATTTTGGTGGATGAGTCTACCGTAACAATTGAGAACATACACCAGCACTTTGATATGGGAAAACCCAAGGCATTGGCCATTTGGGATGCCTGTAAGGAGATTGCCTTTCCAAAATTACTCATCTTGTTGTGTATTCTGGCGGTATTTGCACCGGCTTTTACCATGAGCGGAATTCCGGGGGCATTATTTTTGCCTCTGGCTATGGCCATCGGTTTTTCTATGGTGGTTTCTTTCTTTTTATCTCAAACTTTTGTACCGATCATGGCCAACTGGCTGATGGTTGCACATCCGCATAAGGTAACCAAACATCCAAAAGGTGCAACCGAAGATGAGGCTGTTTTTCTGTCTACAGGTTTAACGCCAGAATCGGAGAAAGACACGCTAAATCAGAAAAAGCTTTTGGTGGAACGTGAAGACTTTAACAAAGATGGAAAGATCAGTTTATTTGAGCGGTTCAGAAACCGGTTTATGCGTTTCTTAAACCGGTTGATGCCACACCGTAAGCCTGTGGTGATCCTGTACCTTGTTCTGATTACTGGTCTGGCGGTGTTGCTGCTGAGTACGATAGGGAGGGATGTGCTTCCAAAGGTAAATTCCAGCCAGTTCCAGCTGCGGATGAAAGCACCGGATGGTACCCGTCTGGAGCGGACGGAAGAGAAAGCACAATTGATTCTTGGCGAACTGAAGAAAATGGTGGGGCCGGAACATATTGCCATTACTTCAGTATATGTTGGCCAGCACCCGGCTTTGTTCTCGGTGAACCCGATCTATTTATTTATGGCTGGTCCTCATGAGGCTGTTTTTCAGATTGGTTTGAAAGATTACCATACGGATATGGAAGAGTTTAAGGATAAATTACGGGAGCGGATCAAAAAGCTTTCACCAGAACTTAAACTTTCTTTTGAGCCGATAGAGTTAACGGATAAAGTACTTAGCCAGGGTTCTCCTACGCCGGTTGAGGTCAGAATTGCCGGTAAGAACAAAAAGGTGAATGAAGTTTATGCCAACAAGATTATGGCTGAATTGCAGAAAATAAAATACCTGAGGGATGTACAAATTGCACAGCCCATCAAGTATCCTTCAATGAATATCAATATAGACCGTGTACGGGCGGCACAACTGGGGGTTGACCTGAATGATATCTCTAAATCTCTGGTGGCTTCTACGTCATCTTCCCGTTATACAGACAAGAACGTTTGGATGGACGAGAAGATCGGCCTGACCTATAATGTGCAGGTACAGGTACCTTTTAACCAGATGAATTCCAAGGATGATATCGGGGAGATTCCTCTGCTGAGAAATGCAACCAGGCCGGTACTTTCGGATGTGGCGACCATCACTCCGGATACAACCTATGGAGAAAATGACAACGTTGGTGCAACGCCTTTTCTTTCGGTAACGGCCAATCTGAATAAAAAGGATCTTGGCTCTGCAACTAAAGATATTGAGAAAGCCATTAAGGCTGTGGGAGAACTTCCACGTGGCCTGATGATCCAGCCGGTAGGCTTAACCCAGGTGTTGAAGGAAACCTTGAGCAGTTTGCAGTCTGGCTTATTGGTGGCTATTGTGGTGATCTTTTTAATGCTGTCGGCTAACTTCCAGTCCTTTAAGGTTCCGTTGGTCATTCTGGCTACTGTACCTGCGGTGGTATTAGGCTCTCTGCTGTTGTTAACGGTAACGGGCTCTACACTGAATTTGCAGTCGTATATGGGAATCATCATGTCGGTCGGAGTGTCCATTGCCAATGCGGTCTTACTGATCACCAATGCGGAGCATTTAAGGAAACACAATGGCAATGCGCTGGAATCGGCAAAAGAAGCAGCCGCTTTAAGGCTGAGGCCAATCATCATGACCAGTGTGGCCATGGTGGCGGGGATGCTTCCAATGGCGATAGGACATGGAGAGGGAGGAGATCAGGTGTCTCCGCTGGGAAGAGCAGTAATTGGCGGATTGGTCGCTTCTACTTTTGCCGTGCTGGTGATCCTGCCCCTGGTATTTGCCTGGGTACAAGGTAAAGTGTCTACACAGTCCATTTCATTGGATCCGGAAGACGAAGAAAGTAAGCATTACATTAAAGGTTTAGCAGATTAATGGTAAGATATTTAAATTTGATACAAATGAAAACAAAGATATTTCAGGGTACACTGGTTGCAGGCAGCCTGGCCCTGGCTACAATATTGCATGGCTGTACGGCTTCAGCGAAGAAAGAAGAGGTGAAAACAGAGAAAGCAGCTCCTGTGGCGACTTTCAAACTGGAAAAGGAGAAATTGTCTACAGCACTTCGTCTGCCAGGCGAACTGAGCGCTTACCAGCAGGTAGACCTGTATGCCAAAGTGAGCAGTTTTGTGAAAACATTAAAAGCAGATATCGGCTCGCAGGTTACCCAGGGGCAACTGCTCATGACACTGGAAGCACCGGAGATGACTTCTCAGATTGCAGCTGCGCAATCTAAGCTGAAGGCTCAGGAAGCGGTTTATACAGCCAGCAAGGCAAATTATGACCGCTTGTTTGAAACCAGCAAAACACCTGGTACTATTTCCAAAAATGATCTGGACCAGGCCATAGCCAGAAAGAATTCAGATTATGCACAGTTTGAGGCAGCTAAAGCCGCTTTAAAAGAGGTAGGAGCAATCCAGAATTATCTGGAGATCCGTGCGCCGTTTAGCGGGATCATCACGGCAAGAAATGTAAACTTGGGAGCCTATGTTGGGCCTTCAGGAAAAGGATCGGAGTTTCCGTTGTTTACTTTGCAGGAGCAAAAGAAACTCCGTTTGGCCATTTCCATTCCGGAGGTGTATACAGGCTATCTTAAAGATGGGCACCAGGTTACTTTTACGGTTAAATCTCTTCCAAGCCAAACTTTTACGGCTGATGTGAAGCGTTTGGCAGGAGCACTGGATCTGCGTTTGCGTTCCGAAAAGGTAGAAATGGATGTGCTCAACAACGATAAAAAACTATTGCCAGGTATGGTGGCGGAGGTGAGTATCCCGCTTCCGGCTAATGCCAGTACCTTCACCGTTCCTAAAAAAGCATTACTCGATACGAGTGAAGGTCTCTTTGTGATCAAAGTAGTGAATGGCAAGACGGAAAAAGTAGCCGTTAAGAAAGGTCGTGAAACTGATGACAGAATAGAGGTTTTTGGAAATCTGAATGCCGGTGATGAATTTGTGACAGAACCGAGTGAAGAAATGCGTGACGGAACTGTAATAAAGTCTTAACTTTATACTAGTTTTTTTATCATCGTCATATGCCGGCCAGAAACCAGGAATTTTATAATGTATTGAAAAGCGAAACGCTGCAGGACTTTTACGACAGGCTTAAAATTAACCGGCCTGAAGTTGTGGTCCCAAGTTTGGGAATGGTGAACGACATTGGCCATTTTAATGTGTTTAAAAGATCGGTTTATTGTTCTGCCAATCCATCACCTTATAACCGGAGAGATTTTTACAAGATCTCTCTGATCATTGGTTGTGGTATACTTCATTTTCCAAATGAACGTATCGAGGTGAAAGGACGCGCGCTCTTGTTTACAAATCCGAATGTACCTTATTCCTGGGAGGGAACCTCTGAAACACAGGGTGGGTATTTTTGTCTTTTTACGGAGAATTTTATGCGTAAAAAGAACGAGAGTCTGAAAGAGTCCTTGTTGTGGAGGATTCATGGTTGTCCGCTGATCCGGATAGATGAACATCAGGAGAGTATATTTATGGAGCTCTTTTTAAAGATCATGGAGGAGATGAATGGGGAATATGTACATAAATATGACCTGATCCGTAACTATGTGAACCTGATTGTTCATGAGGCGATCAAAGTACAGCCTGCATCTACAGATATTAAACACAGCAATGCTTCGGTACGTCTGGCTTCGCTTTTTATGGAACTGCTGGAAAGGCAATTCCCGATCGGCTCCACAGATCATGTACTGGAATTGAAAACCGCACATGATTTTGCGGCTAAACTAGCGGTTCATGTGAACCATTTGAACCATGCGGTTAAAGAGGTGACCGGGAAAACAACCTCTGAGCATATTTCTAAAAGGATAGCGAACGAAGCCGTGGCCTTGTTGAAACATACGGAATGGAATGTTTCGCAGATTGCCTATTGTCTGGGATTTGAGTACCCTGCTAATTTTAATATCTTTTTTAGACGGCAAATGCAGGGAACGCCTAAATCTTTTAGGCAAGTTTTAACAGAATAAGCGTGTTTAAAAGCATTTAAAGCTTTGTAATTTCATTTTGACAAATGAATGATAGATTCTTACTGAAGAAGTATCTACATTTGTTTAACGGTGTTAAATTATTTACACCTCTATATAATTAATCATGGGAAGCAAAGAAAGAATCCAGCGTTTAAAAGAAGAGACCAGGAATAACATTCTGGATGCTGCGCTTCAGATTGCCCAGGAAGAAGGGTGGCAGGCTTTGAGTATGCGCAAAATTGCGGATGCTATTGAGTATACTGCGCCTATCATTTATGAATATTTTGCAAACAAAGAAGGCATTCTTTTAGAGCTGACCAGCAGAGGTTATATTCTGTTGGGGACAAAAGTAGAAGCGGCCAGAAATGCGTATGAACATCCAGCCGATCAAATGGAAGCGATGTGGATTGCCTACTGGGATTTTGCTTTTGAACACAAGGAATTTTATCAGATCATGTATGGTGTGGAAATGATTTGCTGTGAGGTTAAAAAAGCGTTGCCGGAAGCAGAACGGGTAAGCCGGATGTATGGTGATGTGATCAGACAGCTCATTACGAAGGTGGAACCTGATGAAGACCTGATTTGCAGAAAATATTACACGTTCTGGTCTATTGTGCATGGCCTGATCTCGATCAATCTTGTTCAGAAAGGAACTAATGAAGAGATGAACCAGCATATTTTAAGAGATGCCCTAAAAGGTATTATCCGGTTCATAAACGATTAAATCCTTTTTTTTTCCTCTCAATCTAACGCTGTTAAATCACTTATATCCGTTATAAATCTACATAATAATAAATATCATGAAATATCCCCCCATCTCCGCCCTATTATCTAACACTGTTAAATCGTCTAATAACGTTATGAAACCAATACTACTACTCTCTGTTTTATTTTTAATGGCTTGTTCAAGTAAGAACCCTCAGGTGGCTGCACCACCACCGCCTGCCTTACCTGTGGCCGCTGTTGTTTCCGGAACGGAAACAACCTTCCAGGAATACCCTGCCTCTATTGAAGGTACGGTAAATGTTGAAGTTCGCCCTCAGGTGAGCGGTACACTGGATAAAGTATTTGTGGATGAAGGCGCTTTTGTAACTGCCGGCCAGTCCATCTTTAAAATCAATGAACTGCCTTTCCGTGCAGCTTTAAACAACGCGCTTGCAGCCCAGCATTCTGCAGAAGCGGCGGTGATTAATGCCCAGCTGGAGGTAGAGCGTTTAACGCCGCTGGTACAAAACAAAGTGATCTCTGAATTTCAGTTAAAATCTGCTAAAGCGACTGCACTGGCTGCAAAAGCGAATGTGGAGCAGGCTAAAGCGAATGTTTCTACAGCCTCTATTAATCTGGGCTATACCTTAATTAAAGCTCCTGTAAGTGGTTATATTGGAAGACTGCTTAAAAAGCGTGGTAGTCTGGTGGGCCCAACAGATGTAGAAGCTTTAACTCAACTGTCTGATGTACATGATGTGCATGTGTATTTTTCCCTGGGTGAAAAGGACTTTGTGAACTTTAAGGAACAATATCCTGGCCAGACACTGAAAGATAAACTGAAACAATTGCCTGCGGTTACTTTACTGCTTGCCGACAATACCGAATATGCCAAACCTGGTAAGATCGATGTGATCGACGGTCAGTTTGACAAGAATACCGGTGCCATTACCATCAGAGCAAGCTTTCCAAATCCGGAAGGTCTGATCAGATCTGGGAATACTGGAAAGATCCGTCTGAGCCTGCAGCACAATGATGCACTGATCATTCCACAATCGGCTACTATTGATATGCAGGATAAAGTATTTGTATTTACCGTGGGTGACAGCAGTAAAGTGAAAAAACAAGCCATTACTATTGTTGGTAAAACTGGCGAAAATTATTTGGTTAAAGACGGCGTAAAAGCTGGCGACCAGATTGTGTTAAGCGGCATTGATAAACTACAGGAAGGCATGGTTATCCAGCCTCAAAATGCAGCAGATAAAGTAGCTGTTGCAAGAACAAAAAATTAATATAAAACTTAAAGTTTAAAAGTCATGTTTCAAAAATTTATAGAAAGGCCGGTACTTTCAACAGTGATCTCCATATTATTGGTGATCGTTGGTATACTTGCCTTAACAAAGCTGCCCTTAGAGCGCTTTCCTAATATCGCACCTCCGTCGGTATTGGTAACTGCTGTATACCCGGGTGCTAATGCCGAAACGATTTTACGTTCGGTGACTCCGTCATTGGAAGAGGCAATTAATGGTGTGGAGGACATGACATACATGACCTCTACAGCCAGTAATGATGGTACATTGGGTATCACGGTTTACTTTAAACAAGGTACGAACCCAGATCAGGCCGCTGTTAACGTGCAAAACCGTGTTTCACAAGCAACGAGCCAATTGCCTGCAGAGGTTGTACAATATGGTATAACGACGACTAAACAGCAAAATAGCTTTATTGGTGCGATAGGTATTTACTCAGAGGATCCAAAAAAATACGATGCAGTTTTTGTAAATAACTATGCTCAGATCAATATAATCCCCGAAATCAAACGTATCTCTGGTGTAGGTTCTGCCAGTGTATTTGGTGGTATTAAGGATTATTCAATGCGTATTTGGTTAAATCCAACTCAATTGGCAACCTACAAAATTACGCCTAATGAAGTCATCAGTGCTATTCAGGACAAAAACCTGGAGGCGGCACCAGGCAGGGTTGGAGAACGAAGTAATGAGGCATTTGAATATGTAATTAAATATAAAGGTAAGCTTACCAAACCGGAGGAATATCAAAATATCGCTATCCGTTCAAATTCAGATGGTTCTATATTACGTTTAAAAGATGTTGCACGTGTTGAACTCGGTGCTTATAGTTATAGTAGTGTAAACCGCTTAAACGGACACGATGGAATTACCATTGGTATCATACAATTATCGGGGTCAAATGCTAACGAAATCCAGATTTCCCTGGATAAACTAATGGAAAAACTTTCAAAGGATTTTCCTAAGGGAATCAAATACAATCAGTTTTATCGTACTAAAACCGATCTTGATGAATCCATCAATCAGGTGGAGCATACTTTAGTGGAAGCCTTTATACTGGTATTTATTGTCGTATTTATATTCCTTCAGGATTTCAGGTCTACCCTGATCCCGGCTATAGCAGTTCCGGTTGCTATTATTGGTACTTTCTTCTTCATGAATCTTTTTGGATTCTCTGTCAATCTTTTAACGCTGTTCGCCCTTGTATTGGCCATTGGTATTGTGGTGGACGATGCGATTGTGGTGGTGGAGGCGGTGCATGCCAAAATGGAAGATGACCCAACGCTTACTCCCAAAGCGGCAACTACCCAGGCCATGCATGAAATTACCGGGGCAATTATATCTATTACACTGGTCATGGCGGCGGTATTTTTACCGGTTAGTTTTATGACTGGCTCAACAGGTATATTTTACAAACAGTTTGCATTAACAATGGCTATAGCCATCATTATATCTGCTGTTAACGCCTTAACTTTAAGCCCTGCGCTAGCTGCCTTATTTTTAAAGAATAAACATGCAGCAGATGGTCACCATGTGCCTAAGAAAGGTTTTGTTGAGAAGTTTTATGCGGGCTTTAATGGTGGGTTTAATTACATGACCAAGAGATATATTGGCGGCTTAAAAATCCTTATCCGTAATAAATGGATTAGCATGGCCGGGCTTGCATTACTAGTTGCTGGAACAGTTTTCCTGGTTAGCAGAACAAAAACAGGTTTTATTCCTACAGAGGATCAGGGTTTTGTGGCTATTGCTGTTGCCAGTCCATCAGGAACTTCATTAAGCAATACCAACAAAATATTAAAACAAGCTGAAAAAGAGTTACGTGCTATGCCATCAGCAAGATTTGTGATGTCGCTGGCAGGTTATAACTTTTTAACGGCATCAAACAGCCCGTCGGCTGGTCAGATCTTTTTATTGTTAAAACCAAATGACCAAAGAGGGGCGGTAAAAAATATCGATGAAATACAAAATATAGTAAGGGCTAAAATGGCAGCCATATCTGCCGGTACTTTCTTTGTATTCAGTTTTCCAACCGTTCCAGGATTTAGTAACGTGGAGGCCATGAATGTGACCTTACAGGATAAGACTAATGGCAGGCTGGATAAATTTAGTGGTGTAGCTAATAACTTTATCGCAAAGTTAATGGCGAAACCGGCAATTGCTTATGCCTTTACTTCTTATAAAGCAGATTATCCTCAGTTACAGTTGGATGTTGATGACCAAAAAGCTGATCAGTTGGGTGTAAGTGTTAAAGACATTTTACAAACTATGCAGACTTATTTTGGTACTGCACAGGCATCAGACTTTAACCGTTTTGGTAAATACTACCGTGTGGTGGTTCAGGCTGATATTGCCGACAGAACCGATCCTGCAAGTATTGATCGTGTGTTTGTTAAAAACAAAGCGGGAGAAAGCGTGCCGATCAATACGCTTGTTAAATTAACCCGTGTTTATGGTTCAGAAACGGCTTCGCGTTATAACCTGTTTAACTCTATCGAGGTAAACGCTATTCCTAAACCAGGTTACAGCTCGGGTGATGCAATTAAGGCTATACAGGAAACGGCGAAGGAACAATTGCCAACTGGGTTTGCTTATGAATTCTCTGGGCAAACACGTGAGGAAATTTCTTCAGGAGGACAATCAACTGTGATATTTTTGCTTTGTCTGGTGTTTGTATATTTCTTGTTATCAGCACAATACGAAAGTTATATCCTGCCGTTGGCGGTAATACTTTCGATCCCTACAGGTGTATTTGGGGTGTTTGTGGTATTGGGTTTAACTGGTATCGAAAATAACATTTATGTACAGGTAGCGCTGATTATGCTTATTGGACTCTTGGCTAAAAACGCCATACTTATTGTGGAGTTTGCCGTCCAAAGGCGTAAGGCTGGACTTGGTTTGGTGGAAGCGGCTATAGAAGCAGCGAGATTAAGGATAAGACCGATCATTATGACATCACTGGCTTTTGTGTTCGGTTTATTCCCAATGAGTATTGCAACGGGTCCTTCAGCACAAGGTAATCACTCCATCAGTATAGGAGCTGCCGGGGGGATGGTGTCAGGTGTTGTGTTAGGATTATTCATTATCCCGGTATTGTTTGTGATCTTCCAGCATTTGCAGGAGCGGTTTACTGGCTTGCCTGTAGCGGTATTGAACCGTGAGGACCAGAATGAAAATGAAACAGCCAGGGAAACTGAAAAGCTGGAACTGCATAATAATTAACAATTAGAAAAATGAAACGATATATAAATCCATATGCTTTTTTATTACTGGTCGTCTTTTTAAGCGCCTGTAAAGTATCAAAGGATATTCCGGCACCCAAATCAGCTACCCCCGAGGCTTTCAGGGGGGCTGCTTTAACAGCAGATACTTCCAGTATTGGTGCTGTTCCTTTGAAACAGTTTATTGCGGAAGCAGAGCTGCGTAAATTGATTGATACTGCTTTGCTGCGGAACTACGACCTGCAGATTGCCGTGAAGAATATTGAGGCCTCAGAATTGCTGTTTAAACAGTCGAAACTAGGCAATATCCCTTCGCTTAATTTGCAGATTACGGGAAGTTCCAACCGACCTTCAGACAATAGTCTGAATGGTTTAAGTACCAGCCAGTTTTTAGGAACCAGCCATATTGAAGATTACAATGCCAATCTGGGTTTGAGCTGGGAAGCGGATATCTGGGGAAAGATCAGGAGTCAAAAGCAAGGTGCTTTTGCGACCTATCTGCAAAGCAGGGAAGCTAAGAAGGCGGTACAAACCCGTTTGGTTGCTAATGTAGCCCAGGGCTATTACAATTTACTCATGATGGATGCCCAATTGCAGGTGGCTAAAAAGAACCTGGCTTTAAATGATAGTACACTTCGGATCATTCATATGCAGTTTGATGCCGGCCAAGTGACATCTCTGGCCATCCAGCAGGCAGAAGCGCAGCAGATGGTAGCGGCACAACTGGTTCCGCAACTGGAACAAAGCGTAGGCGTACAGGAAAATGCATTACGTATTTTAACTGGTCAGCTGCCTTCGGCTGTAGAGCGTCAGGCTAATTTAGACCAAATGGTGGTGCCTGAATCTTTATCTGCGGGTGTACCTTCGGATATGGTAAGCCGCAGGCCTGATGTAAAAACATCGGAACTGGCCCTGGCGATAGCCAATGCGAAAGTTGGTGTAACGAAAGCCAGTATGTATCCTTCTCTGAGCATTACGGCCAGTGGTGGCTTGAATTCTTTTAAAGCCAGCAATTGGTTTAATGTTCCGGCTTCTTTATTTGGCCTGGTTTCAGGTGGGATTACGCAGCCGATCTTTCAACGTAAAGAGCTGAAAACCCAGTTTGAGGTAGCTAAAGTAGAGCGGGAGAAAGCAGTGCTTCAATTTAGGCAATCGGTATTGAATGCGGTTGGTGAGGTATCTGATGAACTGATCAAACAGGAAAAATTGAAACAGCAGTATACGATAGCCAGCAGCCGGGTGCAGACTTTGCAGAAAGCGGTAAAGAATGCGAACTTGCTATTTAGAAATGGTATGGCTAATTACCTGGAAGTAATTACTGCGCAGGGAAATTTGTTGCAAAGTGAACTGGATATGGCTACGCTTAAGGCGGCAAGATTGAATTCTATGGTTGAGCTTTACCGTTCGCTGGGCGGAGGCTGGAATTAGAGGGAAAAATGTTTTGAATAAAATGACTGCATATTCTCGCTGAAGAAGCTCGAAGACGCCAGGTTATTTTATTCAAAAGCATTTTTTGAGAGGTCATCCGGTAGGGTGGCCTTTTTTTGTTGACGAAGAGGTTCAAAGATGCCAGTTTTTTTCAAATGAATTTGTTTTCCCGGGCAATTTCAGTGGATTGAAAATGGAGATTTTCGCATATCAATGGTTTGCTGAATTCACTATTTTGGGCGTGATATTTCAGACATAAAAAAATTTTCATGACTGAAATTTAGGTAAACAATAATAATAATAAAATAAAGCAAGCAGCCAGGATTGGTGCTTGCTTTATAAAAAATAACATTCAGAAATTTCCCCCGCGATTTTGTCCGTTTAACCTTGTTTTTTCTTCGTGCCAGAGCCTTCGTTCTGCATCTTTACCTCAAAAGAGTGATAATTTTAAGTATACGAATAATGATAAAAGTATTAAGCGGGAGCCTGTTGTTCTTTGTCCTGGTTTCTGTTTCAATGAAGTCTTATAGCCAAACTGGTAACCCTGCAGCAGATAAAAAGAAAATAGCAGATTCTTTAAAGATGGCCGCTTTGAGAGAAATAGCCTTGCGTTATCCTCTGTTGCGTCAGGGAGGAATTTCTACGGAGTTTGCGGGCAAACAGGATTTGAAGTCTGATTTATATGGCAACAGAGTTCTGGAGAGTAAAGTTCAGATTTCAAGGATCAGGGCCTACGTTAACATTCCTGTAGCGGAGATCGGAAAAAATCTCATTTCTTCTTCTCTGGGACTGGTGCAACAAAAAATATCTTTTAGTGATATCAATGGTCAGCCCAGTATGGTTCAGGGTGCTAAAATGGTTCTCAAAGAGCATACATTTAATTTCAGGCTTGGCGTAACCAGGGCAAGTACTTTGTTTGATAAGCCTGTGGTTTATAGTGTGAGTGCACTTGCGATTACAAATGAACACTTTTCTTATATCCGAATGAACTATATGGGACTTGCTGCACTGACCCTTAAAAGAACGGCTGACCGGTCTTCCTCTGTCGGCGTGGTCGTTGTTGTTGATCCTTCGGCCCCTTTGCCGATATTGCCGTATTATAATGCCTGGCGTAAATTCAGCAACAGCCTTGAATTATTCGTAGATCTGCCATCAAGGATTAACATCAGGAAACAATTGTCTGAAAAGTCTTTTCTTTCTTTTGGAACGGAAATGACCGGAACACTTGCGTTTCTGAATTTGAATGTCCCTGCATTGCCTCAGCAGAATATTTTCACTACGCTTGATCTAAAAACCGGTCCTGCCTATGAGTATAGGTTGTCAAAGTATGTGGTTCTAGGGGCTAGTGGTGGTTTGCTCAGTCCATTGCAGTCGCGGGTATTTGAGAAGAGTGCGCCGAGTAAAGATTATTTTATAGAGAATAAGCTTAAGGCTGCGCCTTATGTGAATTTTAGTATTTCTGTTTTGCCATTTCTTAAAGCATTGTAGCCATTTCTTTTTGAAATTCCAGTAATTTTTTCTTTAAGTAGTTAAGTCTTGTTGCTGTACAGTTTTTTTGGTGAAATTTAACCCTGAATTATGTTTTACTGAAAATTAAAATCTGTATATATGCATAATGGTTACTTACTGGTGGCATTTCAAGATTTGGCTATAGATGGAAAGCAAAACAGATTGTAAAATGCAGTGGAATGGCATAAAGGAGGGGAATATCAGTTCCCTTTTTCGGCTTTATGAACTGCTTTTTACTCATTTGCTGAATTTTGGGATTAAATATTCTGCTGATGTGGACTTATCGAGGGATTTGGTGAACGAAATGTTTATGGAAATATGGGATAAACACCATACCCTTCCGGAAGTGGAGAATGTTCAGTCTTATTTGCTGAGTTATGTCAAAAGAAAGGTAGCCAGGCATTATTATCATGATGAATTGCGGCAAAAGGCAATTCACACACAACAAGATGAACTACATGAACTTTCCTACGAAGAGTTTATCGTGAATATCCAGTCGGAGCAACACCTGCGTTCCAGACTGAAAACTGCACTTCAAAAATTAACCCCTAAGCAGAAGGAACTCGTTCAGCTCAAATTTTTTGATGACCTCTCTTATGTTGAAATTGCTGAGCGTGCTTCTCTTACGGTTAAAACGGCTTATAACACAATTTATGATGCTTTGAAGATCTTGAAAAAGGAGATGAAATAGGTTTGTGTTTTTTTAAGATAAAGACTGTGTTAAATTAATTTTATTTTTTTTGAAATTTTCTTAGGAAAAAATCCGGATTGCTGCACTATTAGATTAAACAGGCAAAACAATGGATTACAACCAATATACATCTGTAGATTTTCTTACTGATGAAAGCTTTCTGAGCTATTGTGCCGGCAATGATGAAGAACATGTCAAATTTTGGCAAAATTATACAACAGAACACCCTGAAAAAGAACAGGAGCTGAGTGAAGCTATGCTTATGTATAAGCAATTGAGTGGCCATAAACGTCCTGTTGAAACAGAACTTGCCAACTTTAAGCAATTGATACAGACCAGACTTAGTGTTTTGGAACAGCCAGTTCCAGAACTCAGTGAAAGTTATGTGAGTGGTAGCGGTCAATTTAAAATGTACAAGATGGCCGCTCTTGTGATGCTTGTGGTATTGATCGGTAGCTTTTTTGTATGGAAGAGATCCAGTCCTTCCAATTCTCTAAATGCTGAGCAGGCAACGCTGTTAAGTAAAAATGTTTTTACGACAGAAAAGGCCCAGAGAAAGAAGATCACGTTTGAAGATGGAACAACTGTTTCGTTAAATGCGGATACGAAGATCAGCTTAAGGAAAGGCTATAATAAAAATACCCGTGAGGTTGATCTTATTGGAGAAGCCTTCTTCGAGGTGGAACACAATCCTGCCGTACCTTTTATTGTACATACGGCTAAATTGGATGTTAAGGTGCTTGGAACTAAATTTAATGTAAGTGCCTATCCGGATGAGCGCCGTACAGAGGCTTCTTTGATTATAGGAAGTATACAGGCCAGTCTGAACGATAAAAGTCATCGTCATTTTGTTCTGAAACCGAGTGAAAAGATTACGGTGGAGGAAGATCAGATGGCTACAGCTAAACAGGTACTGGCAAAAGACATCCCTAAGGTTTTGGTGAGCAATGTACATTTGACCAACAGGAATGTTGTGGTAGAAACAGCCTGGGTGAATAACGGACTGGAAATTAATAACGAAACTTTTATAGAGCTTCAGCAGAAACTGGAACGCGAGTATGGGGTTACCCTGGCCTTCAAAGATGACGAAGTTAAAAAATATAAATTTACCGCAACCCTTAAAAATGAACCGATAAACGAAGTACTAAAAGCAATGCAAACCGTAAACTATTTTAATTATAAGATCAAAGGAAATACTGTTCAGCTTTCAAAATAAAAACCGGTTCGGTGCTCCAACACCCAACCGGTAATTATTGATAGTTAACATTTTAGAGGAGGCTACTTTTGAGCGGCAGGTCTCCTCTGTTTTTGGCTGTGAAACCAATTTTCAAATATATGACAAATAAACTATTACTCAAATGGGGACTTAACCGGCCCGTTCTAAAACTAATTTTGTATATGAAGTTAACTTTTACCATTGTTTTACTTCTCTGTATGCAGGTTTCGGCCAAAGTCCTTTCCCAGGAAAAGATCAGTATTACAGTGCAGAACGAAAAGATTGATAAGATCTTGAAAATGATTGAGAAGCAAAGCCGATATCATTTTATATACAGTACAAATTATCTGAACACGGACAGAAAGGTGAACCTGGATGTTGCCGACGCGGATCTGAAGGTAGTGTTGGAGAAACTGTTTACAAACGAGGTATTAAAGTACACGGTTACGAGTAAAGGTCTGGTGATGCTTTCTACGCAAGGGGAGAATGTAAATGATATCATTGTAAAAGGAAAAATTACGGATAAAGCTGGCCCGGTGCCGGGAGCAACGATTAGTTTAAAATCGGACAGAGGAGTTGGTACTTCTTCAGATGCTGCGGGTAATTTTACCCTTAGAGTGCCTAATGATGGTGTTTTGGTGGTTCGTTCTGTTGGTTACTTAACCAAGGAAGTTCCGGTTTCGGGGAGAACGGTGATTAATGTGCAGCTGGAGGAGGAAAATAGTAATTTGAATGAGGTGGTGGTTGTAGGCTATTCTTCGAAAAAACAGAGCGAATTGTCCAGTTCTGTAACGGTATTGAATGCAGAGCAGCTGAAAGGTGTAGCTTCGAATGATGTGATGAGCATGATCCAGGGAAAGGCACCTGGCGTTACAGTTTCTTCGGCATCGGGGGATCCAACTGAAGCACCAAAAGTTTTGGTCAGAGGTGTAAGTAGTATTAACGGGGGAACTGCACCGCTGGTGGTTGTAGATGGAAATATTGTAGGTGCATATGGGGCCTCTAACGCAACCTATAGCCCAGCTGATGTAGAATCGGTAACCATTTTAAAAGATGCGGCAGCAACAGGGTTGTATGGCTCCAGGGCAGGAAGTGGGGTGATCATCATTACGACCAAGACAGGTAAAGCAGGTGAAACCAAAATTGACATCAGCTCTACTGTAGGTTTTAATAAGCCCAATATGGGGAATTTTAAGCTGATGAATACCCAGCAGTTGTATGATTATCAGAAAACTTTCACCAATCCCAATCCGGCAGTTCTGAATACGAATACGAATTGGTGGGATCTTGCTACCCAGACAGGTTTGACACAGAATTATGTGCTTTCTGCTTCAGGAGGTACCGAGAAATCTAAATTTTATATCTCTGGTAATTATTATAAAGAAGAGGGTACAGTGGTGAAAAACGACAAGACGGCTTATAGCCTTCGTGCAAACCTTTCTTCTCAGCTTACCCAGCGCTTAAAGTTAAGCGTATTATTGAATACAATTTATACCAAAGACAATTATCAAACCAGTAGCACCCTGCGTGATGCTTATTTGAATTTACCTTTTGATCCGGCTTTTAATGCCGATGGAACTCCTACTGACGGAAGAACAACGCTCAACTGGCTGGGAAGAGACAAGGAGAATTTTCTGCAGTCTATCCAATATAACTTTTCCAATGGAAGAAGTTTAAATGTAAACGGGGATGTAAATCTGGACTATACCATAAGTAAACATCTGAGTTTTGCTTCCTATAACCGAGCTAATTTCTTTAATGATTTTTACGTTGATTATTATGATAAAAGAACAAAACAAGGGGGCGCGAATAACGGAGAACTCTATAATCAGACTTCTTATACCAACAGGCTGCTTTCTTCTAACCGTTTAAAATATGAAAACAGTTTCGGACAGCATAATTTAAGCGTTTTAGCCGTTGGGGAAGTAGAAAAATCACATTTTGACAATGCTTTACTCAATGGAAAGAACCTACCTCCTGGTAGACCGGTGATGTCTACGGCTACTGACATTGTAAGTAATCCGAGCGGGGGAACAAATGACTATAATTTTAGCAAATACCTTTCGCAGGCGGAATATAATTACGCAGGCAAATACTTTGCCGTAGCGTCATTTGTACATGAGAATTCTTCGCGCTTTGGCCGTGATAAAAGCGGAGGTAATTTCTATCAGTTAGGGGCTTCCTGGATTTTATCGAATGAAGAATTTCTTAAGAATATGGGGCCTGTGAACTTTTTGAAATTGCGGGCGAGTTATGGTACCACAGGTAATGCTGAAATTGGGGATTACCCTTCATTGGGCTTGTATCTGGTAGACGCATCGGCAAGTTATGGGGGAACACCGGGTGCAAAACCCTCACAAAGAGCCAATCCGAACCTGACCTGGGAAAAACAGAAAACCACCAATATCGGCGTTGATTTTGGTTTGTTTAAACGGATTGATGTTACGGTCGATGTATACGATAAACGGTCTGATGCCTTATTGTTCCAGATTCCGCTGCCAAGTACGAGCGGATATAGTTACTATTTTGATAACGTAGGTGCCTTGAAGAACAGGGGAATAGAATTCAGCATTAATTCAAGGAACCTGACTGGGCAGTTTAAGTGGGAAACAAGTTACAATATGGCCTTTAATCAAAACCGCATATTAGCCTTAAATGAGGGGAAAGATGCAATAGCACCCGATGCGAGTAAACCAGGAGCCATTGGCCATGATATTTATGATTGGAAAATGCCGATCTGGGCAGGTGTAGATCCGAATAATGGAGATCCGTTATGGGAAAAGATCATCACCGATGCTGATGGTAAACAATACACGGCCTTAACCAATACCTACAGTCAGGCCACCAGGCAATATACAGGGACTTCTGCTTCTCCTAAATTTACTGGCGGTATTACCAACACCTTTTCTTACAAGGGTTTTTCTTTAAGCGCCTTTTTCAATTTTGTATATGGTAATGAAGTATATAACGCCAGCCGTGCTCTTTTTGACAGTGACGGTTTGTATGAGAGTTATAATGCGATGGTCCTGAAATCCGGATGGAGCAGGTGGGAAAAGGTAGGCGATATCGCTACGCACCCAAAACCTGTTCTGGGGGGTAACCATGATTCTAACCAGAGTTCTTCCAGATATCTGGAAGATGGAAGTTATATCCGTTTGCGGAATGTGACGCTGGGTTACGAAATCCCAACTCAATGGTTGTCAAAGTTGAAGATCAAAAACGCCAAAGTTTTTGTCAGCGGCGATAATTTATGGACAGGTACAAAATTCTCAGGTGTTGATCCGGAGGTAGATTTTAGTGATGCTGCGGGTAATTTCAAATATCCTATCAGCAGGAAAATATTATTTGGTATCAATATCGGGTTATAAAAATTGGAGGACACAATGAAATTAAAATATATAAAAT
>NZ_QAIL01000247.1 GCF_003061025.1 Pedobacter sp. HMWF019
ATCTAGTGGAACTTAGTTCACCATCTTACTCAGGTTATACCCATGTGTTAAGCATTAGCACTAAAAAGCTTAAAGCGACAGAACTCAATATAAAGGTTCTTGATCAACTTCCCGACTGGATTTCGGCAAGCAGTTCAGTTAATGATGAAGATATCAAATCCAATTCTGATGAGCAGAAAAAAACATTTGGTTTAAGTTATTTGGTCAATGGTGCTTTCAATGCATTCAATCCTGAGGGTGCAGGGATAATCGGTGAAATAAAAATAAAAATAGAAAAATAATATGACAGACTTTATTGCAATGATCTACGAGTGGTTCGGCTATAGAACCGATCTCGGCACTCATCTTAGGGGGTGGGATATTACGTGTGAGACCTTTGAAGGAACAGATCTTTATTTTCAGGTATTCATAACCATGTTAGGCGTTAATCTGGGGCTCTTTATTGTGATGTACCTCATCATCGATAAGATGACTACAAAATTCAACACCAAACTTTCCTGGTGGATTATGGCCTCCATTGGTATAATAATCAATTTTGGAATAGCTTATTCATTGCCTTCCACCGTCTCCTCATGTGACCAGCTAGTTTTTGGAGCATCGGATTTACTGCTCTTTGGATTTGCAAATGCTTTTTGGGGCCTTATGACCTTTGCGTTACTCACCTCATTTCCCTTTCCAAGAAACTTTAGTACTAATGCAAGACTTACAACTTTTTGGAAACCTTAATCACAATCGATAATGGCTAAACTTTTTATTTTCGGTATAGGCGGAACAGGCTCAAGAGTGATCAAATCACTTACCATGTTACTAGCTGCAGGACTAAAATCGCAAAAGGAATTTGAAATCTGTCCTATTATTATTGATCCTCATAAAGATAATGAAGATTTAAAACGTACAGTTGGAGCGCTTAACAACTATCAGCGAATAACAGACAAGATTGGAACCGAAAATGGATTCTTCTCTACGAAAATCTCCACTCTACAGTCTTTGGATACCAAAAGTGGTCTTGGAGGGAATTACACCTTCAAACTCAAAGATGTTGAATCAACGAAGTTTAAAGATTACTTTTCTTACAACTCTCTTGATGAGGAGAATAAGGCCCTTGCAGATTTGATTTTTTCAGGAAAGTCTATTAATCAGACCAGGGATTCGATCAATTTACTTGATATTCCTATGGATATTGGTTTTGTAGGAAATCCAAATATTGGCAGTGTAGTGCTTAACCAATTCAAGCATTCGGAAGAATTCAAAACTTTTGCAAATAACTTTGGGAAGGATGATAGAATCTTTATTATCAGTTCAATATTTGGTGGTACCGGTGCTGCTGGCTTTCCTACCATCTTAAAGAGCATTCGTGATGCAACGGATCAGGTTGGAATCAGTAATGCTGGTTTTTTAAAAGACTCTTCAATAGGCGCATTGACTGTTCTACCTTATTTCAATATTGCTGTTGATGAAAACAGTCCAATCAATAAATCAGATTTCATTGAAAAGACTAAAGCGGCATTAGATTACTACAAACAAAATGTGAATTCCTCTCTGAATGCAATGTATTACGTTGGGGATGATTATATAGGAAAAGCCTATGAGAATGATCCTGGAAATAACGGACAGAAGAACAAGGCACATTTTGTTGAAGTAGCAGGTGCGATGGCTATCATAGATTTTATGAATATGACCGGTGAGGAACTGGAAACAATAAATGGCAAGCCAATGAGTAATAATTTCAAAGAGTATGCGATAAAACAAGATAACATTGAATTAAAGTTTGGGGATTTAGGAGATTTCTCTCGCAGTAGTTTAGGGAAAACTCTGACCCAGCTTACGCTTTTGAAAAAATATCTAGAGGAGAAATTAGAATCCTCGATTGAGAGACAGCCATGGTCAACGAATCAACCGGTAATTGACAGAAAATTCAAAACCGCTCAATTTTACAGCTCAAATTTAACCGGCTTTCTTAAACAATATTCTGATTGGCTGGATGAACTGGAGGGAAACTCAAGATCATTTCATCCTTTCAACCAACGAGCTGATTTAATGACTTTCGTTAATGGAGTTACGATGCCAAAAAGTGGATTTCTAGGTTTGGGAAAATTCAGTTACGATAATTTCGATAAAGCACTTAACAAAGTTGAGAAGCTCAATACCTTCATCTCTCCAGAACAGAAAATCGTCAAACTCTTTTTTGATACTACAGCACAAATAACAGAAGACAAATACGGATACCAAAAAATATAGAAATGGGTAAAATTTTAGGCTTTACAAGGAACCCTGGAGAGGATTGGGTTATATCCTCTCAATATGGTACAAAAGAAATTCAGGGAATTCCTGATCCCGAGGGCGGACATGCAATCAATGCACCGACATCCATTCCTAGTCCATTTGCAAGAATGGACCTTGTCAGAAAATCTTTTCAGAATATCGGCGAAAGTCCAAATCTAACTTTTTATCAGAGAGGAGAGACAATAGTAGCCAGTAAAGAAGATGAAAAGACAGTTTCACAATGTCTGGACCTTGCCGAAATGTTATTCTTCTATGAGAACTACAAGGATAAGATTGAGATTTTGGAATGGAATAAAATTGAACATATTGGAAAGTTGAAAAACAGTACCAATTCCGGTCACCAAAAGCTGGGTGACGTACTTGATATGTATCTGAGACAAGATGCATTAGCCTTTAATTTTGATTATCTAAATAGCATCTATATCATAAAGTTCAATCATAAGGTGATCGGCGGCACCTCCCCTTTGACATTGTTTTTTAATACTGCAACTGATGGCGCATCATTAAACTTAATCAGCACAAAGGGAAAGACCTTTTTTAAGGACATCGTTCCTCTTTATGACCGTGATGCAGATTTCCAAAAATACATTTATCTTCTGTTTAAGGCTGCTCCGGTTCTTGGGGAAAGAATGATGGCTTTTAACGAATATCTTAACAAAAGCCTGGAAGTTGTTAGCAAACAAAATCCAAATCTATACGATATACTAAATACCTTAAAACCTTCTGAACTTTTACCAAATTATGCAAACCTTAACACAAAAGATGCAGGGCAAATTGTAGAGGTATTCGATGTTCCGTTTAAAACGATAGATTCATCTAAAATTCCTGTAAATGAAAGTGATTTTGTTATACACAGTTCAAAATATAATGGTGCAAGCAAGCCTTTGGTTGTTCAGAATAATTTCAATAAACCTCTTAAATATGTCAATGGAGCCTGGGACACTAAAATTGAAGTAAAATATATTGACAATGATTCACTAAATCAAAGAACATTACCAGGGCTGAATATAAAGTATCCCTACCTTACAATCAGTGATCTTTTAGAAGACACCCTTATCAGACTCGTATATCCAATAGATTCAGAAAACTATTTTAATGGGAACCTGAAACTATCAGATACGGACAATACAAAGAGCTACTTGTTACCCCTGAAACCATTATTCTTTCAATTCTTTGATGTTTCAGAGTTATTAAATGGTGGAACTCAAAAGCCGCATATATTCATAGAGGAGGGATTGAAAAATGGAGTGCGGGTACTATTACGTATTCCTATAAAAAAAGGAGATGAGTATATCATTTTTGAAAGATTCTACTATAATGACAGCTTACCTGATGCCAAAATAAATAAAGGAGCTATCGTTGAGCAACAAGTCGGTTTAACCATATTTCCATTCATCAAGTATGAGAAAGATGTGGATGCCTATTACAATATTCAATTGGTTGACAGGAATATTTCAGGAAATCTTTTTGATGTTGATTATCAACTCAGTTTTTATAGCGACAAAAGTAAAGATGCCATTGAATCTGAACAACAGGTTTTCAGAACCAAAAAGATCAAAGGTGACTTTACCAAGGTAACTACAAAATACTTCGGGATTAAAGCTCCATTTGACTATATTCAAGTAGATAGTGGATTCGGAAAGGGAATTATAATTCCAAAATGGCGCATCAGTCAATCAACCGGAGATCAATTTACCTTTGCTATAGACTTTGGCACAACCAACACTCACATAGAGTACTCTATCAACAATACCAGCCCTAAGCCTTTTGATATAACCTTTAATGATATCCAGGCTGTCCCCTTTTTCTCAGAAGAGATTGAGCATAATTTTTCAGGAACAAATGCAATTGACCTCAGGAACTACATTACAAAGGAATTTGTTCCTAAGATCATCATGAAGGATACGGCTTTTAATTTCCCGATCAGGACTGTTCTTTCTCAAAGTAAAACCCAGGCACCTCCAAACGGCGGCAAAGCTCTGATGGAGTTCAATATCCCATTTGTGTTTGAAAAAGAGACGGATATGAACAGCAGATACTTTACCAATCTAAAATGGGACAGCAAGGAACCAAATAATGATTCAAGGGTACATGCTTTTCTTGAGCAGGTGATTATTATGATCAGAAACAAGGTTCTTTTGAATGGAGGTAGCCTTACGGCTACAAAAGTTGTTTGGACTTATCCAATAAGCATGTCTACTGCAAGAAAAGATAGACTTAGCGGTGTATGGAATCAGTTATATCAACAATACATCAACAAATCCGAAGAGACTACCAGTTTATCGGAATCATTAGCTCCTTATTATTATTTCAAAAGCAATCAATCTCTTGATGGTCAAGGATATGGAACAAGTGTATTAATGGATATTGGCGGAGGGACTTCGGATGTGGTGGTTTATAACAATCATATACCTGAGCTGGTATCTTCCTATAAATTCGCTGGAAATACCCTGTTTGGTGATGGTTACAGTGAATTTGGGAACGCTCAGAATAATATGCTTATAAAAAGGTATAAAGATGAGTTCGATTCTCTTCTGGAAAAAGATCATCCGATCCTAAAGATTATATCTGATGAATTGTATACTAATAAGAAAAGTTCTGATTTCAATGCTTTTCTTTTTTCACTGGGCAACAATGCGCAGATTAAAGACAGAAAGCTTTTCGACTTTAATAACAAGCTTGCAAACAACGATGATATTAAGATCATATTCCTCTATTTTTATG
Source organism: Pedobacter sp. HMWF019 (assembly GCF_003061025.1). Classification (GTDB taxonomy): domain Bacteria; phylum Bacteroidota; class Bacteroidia; order Sphingobacteriales; family Sphingobacteriaceae; genus Pedobacter. The sequence continues at coordinate 5,008 of NZ_QAIL01000247.1, forward strand.
CAGCAAAGATCTTTCACGTTGCCAAATTAATTAAGAATAAAGGGTTAAAACTGCCTGAAAATTTAATTTTTAGTGGAAACGGGTCAAAGATTCTCAATATTATCACCAATAACATGAAAACAATGGGAGAATATACCCAGCAAATATTCTCTTATGCGTATGGAATAAGTGTATATCCAAAGCATGGACTCAAAATTAGTGTTGAGATGGAAATTCCAAAGGCAATAACTTCCAAAGGAAGCATTATACATATTATTCGGAACGATCAGGAAATAGACATAAGGAAGATTAAAGAAACCTTAACCTGTTTGGAACATGAGGGCAAAACTGAATTACTTTATTCTGAAATTGGCAATGATGAAATACAGGATAAGATTGTTCAGGAGGTTGAGGCCTTTAATAATTTTTTCTCGGGCTTACTCGATAGCTTCGATTGTCAGGACAAATTTGGCATTTCTTATAATTCTATCTCCGTCTTTAAGGAAATTTCGAACAGACATATAAAGCAGTTTCTAATGGCTGGCATTGCCTATAATAATGCTTTGGAGGGTACATTAATTAATGAGTCAGCCAAAGTTACAGATACCTTGTTCTTCTTTCCTATGGTTGAAACTATACAGCAATTGATTAAGGAACTAGCTTTTGTGGAGGCAGAAGGGCAATGAGAAAATCGATAAAACTATTAGCGCTTCCAATACTGGGTTGTACATTATGTATCTGCGCTTCAGCTCAAAATGTAACTAATGAAAGAATTGCCAGCACAAATAAGACAGCTGTTAGTGTTAAAGATCGTGATTCTACTCATTTAAAAACATCGGCCTTACCAGATACAGTAATAAATAAAACGGTTTTCAAGAATACGGACCTGGATGAAGATATTCAACTGAAAGATTCAATGTTATCATTCAATAGCATGGATTATTTCTACATCCCGATATCTTTTGTAGCCGGATGTCTATTAGTGAGCTTGGTTTGGTATGCAAAATCAAGGAAAAGAAAGAAAAGAAAATCAACTAGTGAAACAAAGAAAATGAGTCCAGAAGAAAGCCGTGACAGAGAAATATCACTTATAGAAAAGGAGAATCTTAATCTTTTTGCAACAGTAAAGGAACTTAATCAAAAAATAAGTGATCTGGAAGCCAGACTAATCGAAAGCGATCTTAAATGTAAAAAGGCAGAAGATACAATAGGCGACTTATACGTCACCATTAAGAACCTAGAAAGTATAACACTCGAAAAAGTAAAGGACCATTCAAACGAAACCTTCGAAGAACCTTCCAAATATCTCTTCTTCCCAAGCCCTCTTCCAGGTGGATCATTTAGAAAGGTAGACGGTAAGGATACCTTTTTAGAAGGTGCAAGTATTTATCGGTTTAAGATGATCTCGGAAACGGAGGCTAAGTTTGAATTCTGCGAAGACAGTTCTTCTGTTGGAATGGCGCTAAATAATAGAGTGGATTTGATACTTAGTGTTGCAGAGGAAATGGAGGGGAATTCTTCCGGAGCAAAAAAGATCCTGACTTATAATGGTGAAACTGGAAAGGTTGTTCTGGAAGACACAAAATGGATTATAGTGAAGAAAATAAAGATTAAATACGTTTAAAAATGGATTTAGAAAAATTTGAGTACGTTATTTTTGCAGCTATCCTTATTGGCCAGGGTATATTTTTTAATAGAACCAGAAAGAAGATAAAAGAGTTTAACAACTCTATTGCCAACATATCATCGATTGGAATTGCAGATCTTGAGCTTACAGAAGAACAGGTAGACAGCTTTTCTCTGAGAGATGATATCTTCGATATTGCGAAGAAAACGGAAACCACAGGAATGGCTTCTGAAGAACATATAGTTAATCAAAGCGAAGAAGAAGTAGACTCAGAAAATCTCAGCGAAAGAGCTCCGGATATTGAACAATCCTACCAACCAACAGTCAAGCTTAGGTTATTGGAAAGTACCGACAACAGTAGCTTGGTTTTCAACAACATTCTTAATGCACTCAACAAATATTTGTTAAGAAACAGACACTCAGTTGCTGATTTCAACCTGATTAAGGATATTGTGGAAAGGAATACCAATACAATAGAGGAAGATGTCAATCTTACCCTTTCTACTCCTCTATATTTAGGTCTGATGGGAACTATGCTTGGGGTTGTGATCGGGATATTCAGTATGTCTAACTTTATTGGGGCACAGCTTCAGGAAGATTCCATTTCCGGTGGTATAGCAATATTACTTGGAAGTGTAAAGATTGCAATGATTGCAAGCTGTCTTGGTCTTTTATTAACCATATACAATTCTGCGATCATTTTTAAGGGGTCAAAATACCGCTTGGAAAGTAAAAAAAATGATTTCTATACCATGATACAGGTTGAGTTACTTCCCTCATTGAACCAAGGTATGAACGCAACCTTTGACTCTCTTCAACGTAATCTATTCCGGTTCAACGAAAAGTTTGATAACAATTTAGATAAGCTGAGTACAGTTTTCGACAAGAATTACGATTCTATTGTGATGCAAAAAAATCTTGTTGAGCAGATGGATCGGTCAAAGGTGGCCGATATTACAAAATTCAATATTAAGGTGCTGGCAGAAATGAGTACTTCGCTGGCGCAGTTCGACAAGTTCAACATGATGTTTTCTAATATCAACACTTACCTTTCTAACTCATACAAATTGGCAGAAAGAAGTAATGAGCTGCTGGAACGTACGGGTAACTTTGAGAAGATTGCCTCTGCTATCGAAGAAAATCTGGATAACAATACCCATCTAACCCGGTTTCTTTCTGAACATTTTAATCAACTAGAAGAACATAAAAGTAAGATTGATGAAGCTGTAGTTGGAATAGGTTTCAACATCAAGGATACATTTGAGCAATTAAAAGGTTCTCTGCAAAATTCCAGTCAGATTCTTGGCGAAGAAGCTATGTTAAGAAATGCTGAGTCTAAAAAGCTATTTAATGATTTCTCAAATGAACTTAAAGAGTCCTTTACAATTCAGGCCAATTCTCTACAGGAAATTATGGAAGAAAAGAAATCCAGCCTTGACCATTTAAAGCATTTGGAAGCACTTCTTTCTGAAGTTAAATCTATGAGAGGTGGAAATGAAATGACAGACAAGTTATCGGGACAGATCTTTGAGCTCAATAGTGGCATTTCCAATACCAATGACACTTTAAGACGTATTGAACAAGACGCCAAAAAGCCATTTTTCAAAAAGCTATTCAATCAAAAATATGCCTGATGAAAAGTAAGAATGATTTTTTCTGGCCCAGTTTTACAGATTTGATGACAAGCCTTTTCTTTATCATGCTGGTATTGTATGTGTTAACCTATGTTCAGCTTAAACACAAGAATACCGTACTGGAAGAAAAGCTAAAGATTATTGAAACTGTTGAATCAAACCTGGAGCCATTGAAGCGAGATACCATGCTTTTTAATTTTGAACCACAATATAACCGCTATAAACTGGCTTTTGATGTAAAGTTTAATACCGATAAATCTATTATTCTTTCTGATGCCGACCTTATTAACCCCGACTATACACGTACCAAGATAACTGAGGCTGGAAAGAAATTGAAAATGGTGATTGACGATCTTAAGCTCAAGAAAGAAAAAGACCCCAATATGAGGAATCTCTCTTACATCCTTGTTATTGCGGGCTATGCTTCAAAAGACAAGTATTCAAAGTCACTTGCTCATAATTATGATCTGAGTTATAAGAGAGCACTAAGCTTATGGGCATACTGGAAGTACAATGTAGGTATTGATTTCGAATCTCCCGAGTATAAAAATCTGATTGATCTTCAGATTTCCGGAAATGGCTGGGGAGGTGTTGGACGATTAGACAATGAGGAAGACAACCAACGCTTCCTGATACAGATTTTTCCAAAAATTGCAAATATTAAATAATGAGACATACTTTTCTTAAGACTCTGTTTTCGGCAATTATTATATTGACATTTTCTTGTTCACAATCAGGGAAACCTAAAAGCGCCGCAAAGATTGAAGACAGATTGCTTCCTGGAACTGTTCCGATCAACTTAAAGAACCAGACTTTCATTGCAAAAGTAATCCGAATTATAGATGGAGATACCATGGAGGTTCTTTATCAAAATACACCGATCAAAATACGTTTAGCCCATATTGACTGTCCGGAGAAAAGAGGTTCTCAACCCTTTGGAAATAATGCAAAAGAAGCCTTATCTGATTTATGTTTCGGACAAGAGGTTACTGTTTACGGGGAGAAATACGACCGCTACAGGAGGTTAATTGCAGTTATCGTTAATGATAAAGAGCAGGTCGTCAATCAGGAAATGGTGAGGCAAGGTATGGCCTGGCATTTCAAAAAGTATTCTACAGATCCCGTTTATGCTCAGTTAGAAATTGAAGCGAGAGAGAATAAAGTAGGGCTTTGGCAAGACCCCAATCCTACTCCACCCTGGGAATGGCGGAATCGTAAAAAGATCAGATTACACACACCTAATTCTATATCAATAACCTCTAATTAAAGCCTCACTATGGGATTCTATTTTCGAAAATCATTCACTTCCGGAATTTTCCGCCTCAATTTGTCTAAATCAGGATTCAGTTACTCAATTGGCGTTAAAGGAGCTAGAATTCACACAGGTCCACGAGGCACATATGTGAATATTGGATCAAATGGCATTCATTACCGGCAAAAAATTAGCGGTACTGATACCCGGCCTCGGGTAAACGAAGTCCAGCCTATTGTTTCCGATTATAATAATCCACATACAATAACATCATCCAATATTGATAACCTAACAGATGTTGATTCCAAGGATTTTATTAATGAACTAACGGAAAAGGCAAATAAGATATCTTATGTCAACTGGTTTGGAATCTTACCTCTTATTATTTTTCTCGTGTTACTTTTTGGAAGCTCGTTTGAAAATCATACCACAATTGTAAAGCCTGAGGGTCATCGTGTTGTTGCGATCATAAACTCTGACGTTGGCTCAAATATCAGAGAATTCCCAAATGCAAAGTCCAAAGTTGTCAGGGTAGCAACCGATAGAGAGGAATTTGCCTTATTAGATTCAGCTAAAGGTAAATGGCTAAAGATACAATTCGGGGATACTATTGGGTATGTGAATAAAAAGCTCGCAATTATCAATCATATAAACGATCCTCAACAGAGTAATGACGAACTGAATTTGATTAACCCCTATTTTTATGTTGAACTTATTTCGGGCTCCATCTTCTTTGTTTGCCTATTGTTTTGGTTGCATAAAAAGGATAAAAAGAGATTTGCGATGGAAATTTACTATGAAATGGATAAGGACATGTCTGTAGTTTATCAGCAATTTGCACAGCATTTCTTGAATTTTAATACTTGTGCACGCAAATGGCAATACCTGCATTCTACAATAAATAACGATTGGAAGAGAAATGCTGGCGCTGGACAGTTGATTAACAGACATCCCATATTTAGAATATCCTCACATCAAATCCCAAATAAATTTCTGAAGACAAATGTGCAGATCCCCTATATTCAGCTTAGAAATACAGAGTTTTTTTTCCTTCCTGAGCGTCTGTTGATTAAGCGAGGGAATAAATTTGCCGCTGTTTTTTATAATCATCTGGAAATCTCAAGTGTAAACTCTAGGTTTATCGAAGATCAAACCGTACCCAGTGATGCTAAAATTGTGGATTATACTTGGAAGTATGTGAATAAAAATGGTGGCCCAGACAGGCGATTTAATGACAACAGAAAAATACCGATCTGTTTGTATTCACAATATACTTTTAGATCTGGCACAGGGATATACGAAATCATAACAACTTCAAAAGTTGATGGTTTCCATGGTTTTACAAACTTTCTTTTACAGATTGGACGTTTGCAATCAAAGATGAAGCAAGACTGCCCCCCAGCACAGTTTAGAAATCTAGTGGAATAGATATGGGATCTTAGAGAAGGCTGTTCAATCCCTTCATATCCTACTTGTTAAATATTTTAAGGCCTGACTTATCTATAAATATATGTAACAGGTCTTTATCTACCTACTGTGGACCAGATTTCACATCATTAATTTATGCAATTAAATAAAGTACTATTTTTTGAGGCCAAAATAACTAGAACTAGCTATTGACATTGAGCATTTATTCACCGATCTTAGAGAGTAGCGCTCGGTCAGGTAATTTTAACATACTGATAGTAAGCTTAAAATGTGTGTTTTTGACTAATAAAGGTTACTTGTTAATTATATTATGCCAGATCAAACAGAAGCAGCTCCAAAATCTCCCAATAGCGGGTCTGGAGAAGATGAAGTTATTACCAACAAGGGAGATATGATTAATTATATCATTGCAATTGGCATTGATAAATATATTGATCCAACTAATAATTTCGAACATGGCAATTGCGAAAAGGACTGCCATGACCTTATTCAAAGTCTGACTTCTAATTATTGTAGTTTTAAACCTTACAAAGAGCCTTTGATAAATGAAAAGGCGACTAAAGAAAACATTGAAACTTTAATCAAAGAATTTATTGACAGTGAGGAAAACAACATCAACAATAATTTGATCATTTACTTCTCCGGACATGGAGGAATAGTAAATAATGGATTTTCAAAGGTCGGTTGCTGGATTCCACATGATTGTAAACGGCTTCATATAGATAGTGTTATCTCTAATTCCTATTTATCGAACATAATTACTCAGAGAAGAACACAACACGTCATCATAATTTCAGATTCCTGCCAATCGGGTAAGTTATTTGAACAAATCAGACCGAACAGTCTAAACTTTGCCTCTGGAACTATACAGGGTGTTGAAATTTCTATGTGGGCAATAGTATCCAGTAGAAGTGATCAACTTTCGAAAGCAGGAGGTAGAAATCAGAACAGTAAATTTACCGAAACACTGCTAAAGGTTTTCAATGACAATCAGGAACAGGAATTTCTGGTTACTGAATTAATTGGGAAATTGGATAAATACTTTATTCACGACAAAGGACAGAGACCACTTTGCGGGAGGCTTAGCCTTCAAGACGAACCAAATAATGGTTATTTCATTTTTGGTTCAAATAAAGATAGAATCAAGATACGTAAACGCCTGGAATTATTGGAACCTGCATTAAGATCTTTGAATTATGATGCTCAAAAAAGGTTATTTAGATTATTCATACCCGAAGAAAAGAAACAAGTAGTTGTATTTAGCGGAACACCGGAAAGTGGCTTATATTTAATTTCAGAGATAGCTAAAATAGGCATCACAATTAGGAAGGATTACGAAAAGTATGTTTTTAAACCGCCGCTTACTTATCAATCTGCCGAAAGTAGGTTACTTTCGATCTTTAACCTTGCATTTAATGCAAATTTTCCGAATTTAGATTTGCTTATCAAGCACATTCAATCCATTTTAGAGGTTAAAAATCTATTATTTGAATTTAGATTTTACAGTGATGTCCAAGATGGCATAACTATTCCACCCCTGACAAAAAAACAGCTGATTGATCAGTGGGTTGAACTAATCAACACGATAAACCATAAACCTGTATCTAACCATAAAGTTTTCATTTTTATTATTGATGAAGAAAACTCTGACTATTTCAAATTATATGGTAAAGACCCTATTGGGGGTATAAATACTATACTTATGCCGCCTGTGGAACTCCTTGATTCTTTAAAAATTGAGGATTGGTATATATCAGAAACAACAAGAAACCAAAACGAGTTTGACCATTTGATGGATGACTGCATATACCCAAATGTAGAGCAGATCTTAAAAGAAACAGGTGGTAAACCGGTAAGTACGATAAGAAAAATCTGCGAATATGCTAAATGTTATGGTCTGGCTGATGCACTCCTTTACCCAAAACCCTAAATAAAACGGATATGTCTATAAAATTATTTCAAGGTAATACGCTTACTTCAAAAAAAGAGAGCAATAAGTTTCATATTGATCCCTATCTCCCTTCTCCAAATTTAGTTAAAGCAGTGCAACTTGCCCAGATTCTGCAACGTCCTTTATTAATTAAAGGTGAACCTGGTTGTGGAAAAAGCAGACTTGCAGAAGCCATTGCAGCAGAGCTCCATGGAAAAAATTTTAAGGATTATTACTTTGAATGGAATGTTAAATCCACTAGCAAGGCGCAGGAAGGCCTGTATGCAATAGACCATCTGAAAAGGTTAAGTGATGCTAATATGAAATGGGAAGCCGATCAAAATCTGGAAATTACATTGCCAAAAGACATATCGGGTAATTATCTATCAAAAGGTAACTATATCGAACTTGGAGAACTAGGTAAAGCATTTTTAGCAACCAATAATCTCAACACGAAGATTCCGCCTGTGGTTCTGATTGATGAAATTGACAAAGCAGATATCGATTTTCCAAATGATCTTCTTCTTGAACTGGATCGAATGGAATTCAAGATAGCGGAGGCAAAAGATGGAGAGCATGGAATTACGATTAGGGCGAACAAAGATTTGAAACCACTATTTATCATCACCAGCAATGATGAGAAACCTTTACCGGCCGCCTTTCTACGCAGATGTCTGTTTCATTACATAGATTTTTCTGAAATAAAACTAAAAGAAATCGTTGAATCTAAATTCCCTGAGCTGGCACAAAATGGAAACGTGATCGCTGATGCAGTTGATGCATTTAAATACTGGAGGTTGAAAATAGAGGAAAAGGCAACCAGTCCAAAGAATATTAGTACGAGCGAATTACTGGATTGGGTAAAACTTATAGATCATTATCATAGAGAAGAGGGTATAAAATTTACCAAGGAGGAATTTCCTCCTTATCATCAGGCTTTGTTAAAAGATATAGATAGCATACAGCTTTTTGCAAAACCTACAACCGGACCATCTTTTAATTAAATGAGGGGATATGAGCCAACCACTTCTATACGATTTGTACAACAAAATACGTCAAGACCAACATTGGATAGCCCCTGGGATGGAGGAATATTTTTTGCTCTTTGAGGTATTGAAATCAAAAGAATATTCCATCCGGTGTTTTGACGATATTGCCTTTGTATTGGAAACGATATGGTTGAAATCATACGACCAAAAGGTTAAATGGAATAAATTGATGGAAATACACCGGGAAGAAATATTCGATTTCGCTATAGGTTTGAGAAAAGAAATCGAAGATTTAGTCGAACAAGACAGGATTTCCCCTTCTCCAGATAAAAAAACAAAGCCCGATAATCAAATTACTAATCCAGTAACAGATACGGATAAGCCGGAGATATCTTCCGAAATCCAGGCTGCCCCGAATAAAAAACCCGATAAACCTGTAGTAACCCCCAATATAGAACCTGATCCATATGGCGAGGTTGGCTTCTCATTCAACGACTCGAAGATGAATGATATACAGGTATTAGAACTGGCAAAGGAGAGCAGGGTGCCGGTACCTCTACATAAGAGCCCCTATTTATTTACGGATGATTACTTTCCTGTAAAGAACAGACAATTGCAACAGGCCTGGAGGACTTTAAAAAACACACAGGCAGCAGGTCTTTCTAATGAAATAAATTTCAAAAAAACCATTTATGAGACCGCAAAAAAAGGCTATTTTTCTTCCTTTCAATTTGAAAAGAAAAGAAGCAATCAATTGCGACTTTTTGTATTTATAGATCAGGGAGAAAGCATGTTGGCGATGGAAGATTTTGGAAAAGAACTGTGCAATACTGCAAAGCAAAGTGAATTTCATACCGCCCTGGAACCTTACTTTTTTAAGCAGATGCCTGTTTTAGATTTGAAAAAAAATGATTATTTCTTCACGAATGAAAACTCGACCAAACAGTTCAGTTTAAAGAAGCTGTTTTTAAAACTGCCGAGAAAGAATATTTCTGTATTAATCTATAGTGATGCCGGAGCATTAAATGGCTATCCAAAACTAGAAGAAAAGAAACAAACAGAGACTTTTATCAAGCACCTAAACCAGGTCGCCGGTTATATCGCCTGGATAAATCCTGCTCCAAAATTCAGATGGACAGATACTAATGCAGAGCTTATCGCCAATAACCTGCCAATGTTCGAAACCAGTCGAAGTGATATAGAAAATGCAATCACTGCATTAAAAGGGAAATTAACAGTAAAAAACAATACTTATGTTACCGTTTAAATCAGATTTCTTTTCGTTAACGGATGAATCAAAACAAAAGCTTGATACATTTTACAGGCATTTTTGTGAAGGTCCGAATGGAAAGAGGTATGGAATAGGTCATATAGTGTTTATTTGTCATGCTTCATTTCCTTTACTGATCTCCCCTACTTTAGCGCATCTTATCTGGCTAAACTTTAATACCTACAGCAACCAACATGGATTGCAAAGGATTGACCCTATCGTCGTAAGTGACTTCCTACTATCGCCACTGGTTAGGAAAGTGGGCTATAAACAGTTTGAAATCATTCCCGAGATACGGACTTATCTACTTTATTTACTGAAGGACAGCAGTTGGTTTAAACTTTATGACATTGAGCCTTTTGGCCCTGAAAGATTGTATAGCTTAGCGCAATTTCTTCAGCAATACCTTGGAGATAAAAGGTCAAATAAAGAGAACAACGCATCGGGATTTAAAGAGATCAATGAATGGGCTGCACTTTCCTATCTGGAACCAGATGTCCTTGCAGTGAAAATGGCAGAAGCTTTTCAAACAACATTTAAGAGTGACAAAAAAGAGGAAGCTCAATACGGCCAGCTGCAGCTGAACGTTTTAATGAATCGTTTTCACGAGCAAATCAACTTGAATATCCATAGTAAAGAGCCTGGTGATACAAAGGCGTTTCTTAACCTGCACAAATATAGTATAGCGAATAAAGCTGAATTATTTGAACAAAGTACAGAGCTGGTATCTGATATGTTTTATAAAATTGATGAGGAGTTCATCGGCAAAAGACAGGATGCAACTGCATCTATACAGTTACCGCTTCGAAGAGGAATCAGCGAAAGGTTAGAACGCAAAAAAAACAATGTTAAAAGAGTTTTTGGCATTTTTACGGCGATAGATAATTATAAAAATTTTAGAGGCCCATATCTGGAGAGATCAAGAGGATTAAGGCTGTATCTGGATGCTTTGGAGGGGGCTGGGAAAAACGGGTATTTAGAATATGATCCGCAACGGATCAATAGCAGCAATGCTGTTGAGACACTTCAAAAGATAGAGAAATGCCTTATTGCCTCCAATGAGGAAGATGTTATTATTGTTTATTTAACGGGTCTCTTTATTAATGAGCATGGAGAAGAATTATTTATATGCAACGATTCTGCCGTTGATCAGAAAGCTTTTTTAAATAATGCCTTATCAAAGAAAATTCTGCAGGAGTGTATAAACTCCGTATCAAATAGGGGGTCTGTAGTATTGATATTAGATGGATGTCTTAACTGGATGAATTGGAGAGGTTGCAGTAATATTTTAATTTCTTCAGCAAGAGAAATTAGAGCGGATTCTTCTTCAAATTTGGTAAATGGAGGTACAATAAACCTATTCCCGGGCATACTCGCTAATTTGTTAAATACCTACAATACTACTATAACTTATAAGGACCTTCAAAATATTTTACGGCAGGAAATGAGCTACGGCAGGTATGAAGACGCCTTGCCTCTAACTCCTCTGATCTGGTCGGAGGATCAACAGGAGCTTAATAAATATTTCCTCACCAATACCCTTTGTGAACAAAGATCATTGAATACTTTATATTTCAATCAACGGGATGACTATTGGCATGTACTGGAAGAGCACTTTAAAATTATATCATTAAATAGTACAACCAGAATCTTTGATTATGTTAGCCATGAAATGATTCCGGATGTAATAGGAGAAATGTCTATCAGAGATCATGCAATTCAGTTCAACGGATCTATAAGGGATCTTAACGCAAGCAAGCTTTATCGTGCAAAGACAGACAGAGACAAATTCAGTATCGAATTTGGTCAATATATAACTACTGTAAACCTTGAAAAGGAGTTGGCTCCCATATTCTCTAAAATCAAGCCAGACGAACTGTCCAGATGGGATGACTTACAAATTAACTATTCAAGTACTGAGAGATCTGAATTAAGCCAATCGGTTCTCCATGTAGATCTTTTAAATCTTCATCAAGATTCATTGTTTGAATTAACTTATTCGGACAAATCAAGGGAAACAAGCGGTTCTAATGTGATAAGTTGGCGTGTACTTGGCGTTGAATGGCTATCTGTTTCCATTCAAAGATTTATGCGTTATCATTACTTGTCCTCTCTTTCTTCGTCAAAAGGGAATCAATATTATTTAAAGAAAGCTCATTTAAATAGAGAAGTAATGTATTGGTGGGAAGGTGAAAAGAAATATAATAAAGAGTTTGAAGACGGCACATTTTCGATAGATGAGAACTGTATGCGCATTGAAAATGGTCGGATAGTTATTAAGAGGCTATTTATCGAAATGACTACTTCAGAGTTATTCCCTATTTATTTTCAGCTTTACTTTATTTCATCAGACTTTATGATAAAACGTATTCTACATGATAGTTTCTATTTTAAAGCCTCAGAACCAATACAATTTAGTCTTGACGAACAAGAACTTTTTGAAAGGGTGCTTTCTGAAAATACTATTGTACAGATTAAACTACTATTTAGTAAGGATCCAATACAAGAAGATTTTTCACAACCAGGAATTATAAAGCTCTAACATATGCAAGACAGAACTAGAGACTCATTAAATGAAATTACGCAGGAATGGGATGTTGCCAGCATTCATTTGGTACCAAACGATATGTTTAATTGGGGGATCTCAAATGAAAATGTATTAAAAGCGTTAAACATTGTAAAAACATTTGAGCAATACGAGCAGATAGAGAAAGATCAAAACAAGATCAATTATCAACAGTATAAAGATCTTGTTTATTATCTGTACCAGATGGATTTCATTGATTCGGATATAAATCTGGCCATAACAAAAGCAAATGCCAGCTTAGAAAAGGGGAAAAGGCCCCTTGATTTTAATCATATTTGGATTCTGGTTGCCGGAACTGGAAACAGTCAGTTCTCAGAATTAGAACAAATGATGAGTAAAGAAATCGGACAGGTATTAGCGGCAAATGGTTACGGTGTAATTTGCGGTGGCTGGCCTGGAGTAGATCAAGAAATAGCCAAATCATTTACACTGCATTTAGCATCTCATCAGATCTCCGAAAAGGACCGACTTATACAACTAATAGAACGTAAAATGAAACCCTTGTATGATTATGGAACAATTCAGGAACTCTTGCCGGGAGAAGATTGGTATAACATTGCTTCAGCGGAAGTTAGAGCGGTTATTCTTATTGGTGGAAAAGGCGGAACTTATAAGACTTATGAGGAAGCAATCAAAAATGGTGTTCCTGTAATTCCAATTCCAGGAACTGGTGGCGATGCGTTAAGAATACATAAAATCTTATCTTCTACCAGCAGTAAATATAGCGCAGATTCACCTCAAACGCTTATTTCAGCAACTCAGCTGGCTGCTTTAAACAGGGAAATCCTTATAAAGGACAATTTAGGCGATATTTCAGCTGTTGTAATCGACATTATAAAAGGTCTTCCTCAAAAAACAGTTTCTCGGCCCTCCTCTGATGACTTTAAGGCTATGATCATGGAGCTTTATAAAAAGAGAAAGGTAGTTATAGAAGACGATTTACAAAAGAACCGATGGGGTGGCCGTTCTGAAGACCAGGGTAATGTGTTAAGTGTTAAGGTCTCCAAAAGTATAATACCTACATTTTTTAATGTTATTCTGAACCTGAAGGTTAGTGATCCGGATAAAAGAGAGCAATTTGTTGCCTTCTTTCTACATGATTCGTTTTCTAATGAGATTCGTTTTAAATCTACAAAAAATGGTTCTGCAAAATTGGAAGTAAGATCTTATGAAGCTTTTACAGTGGGCGCATATACAGAAAAGGGTATTATGCTTGAATTAGATCTAAATGAAGTTTCAGGTTTACCTAAAGCATTCTATTATACTGATGTTTCCAAAGCATTTAAAAAATTAGTGGACCAAATGTATGAACAACAAAATGTTACGGTTAAAGATGATTTGCAGAAAAACAGATGGGGAGGAAAATCTGTCAGCAATGAAAAAGAATTAACTGCTTCTGTAGAAAAAGGATTAATACCTGGTTATTTTGATGTCAGGATCAAAATTTCATCGACAAATCCTAATAAACCTCTCAAGGGAGATGTTGCTTTTTTTATGCACGATTCTTTTAAAGAGATAAAATTTAGAAAGGCTATTGATGGAATTGCGAAGGTTAAAGTTTCTGCATATGAAGCCTTTACGGTAGGTGCCTATACAGAGGATGGTACTATTCTGGAACTTGATCTTCAGGAATCTAAAGGTTTTCCCAAAAAATTCTATTATTAAATACATTTGCCCTTTGTTTGGTTCGCTGAGGGCAAATGTATTTATATTTCATTGTTGACAAGATCTAGGGCCTCGGGAGTTATAAAATAATTCAGATGATCGCAAGCCACATCAAAAGTAGTTATAGATTTACTCCAATTCTCAGCTCCTTTAATATCTAGAATACTTTTGTCTGTTACGGCAATATCATTGGATTCTTTAAAAAGCACCACATCAAGTGCATCGTATATTCCTCTGCTCTTTACTTTCAAAAATAATTTCGAAATCACTGACGCGGTATCCCGATAATTCACAATAATGTTCTGCGTGTTTCCTGCAATTATAACATAGGGTATTGTTGGATCTGTGTTATCATTGAGCTGTGGGTACATGCCGTTTTTAATGTTCATTTGCTTAAATGCTACCTGTGTACCCGCTGCCAGTTTTCCAAATGCGGATAAGATGAACATCCAAGGCTTTAGAAATGCGGCACCGTTTATCGCGTAAGTCAATAATACTTCTGCAAAATCCCTTACGTCAGCCCATGGTGTACCATTATTTGGTGTGCCTAGCATAATCAATTTGGAAATCACCTTATTGCCACCTAGCTTTTCGATAAACCATCTACTGACCATCCCTCCCATGGAATGCGCAATAATAATGACTTCTTTACCATGATTTGCTTCCAAACCTATCTTTTCTAATCGTTGTTTTAGCAGGAGAGAATTTTCTTCAATTTTAGTGTTTAAGTTTTCATAATCAAACGTCAATATCAGATCTGCTCTTTTTTCAAACGTCGTGCCTTTTCCATCCAGATCTGATTTTATACATTTAACCATTCCTTCTGTATCCCCTATAATGCCATGCACAAATATTAAAATCTTATTGGAGATCAAAACTTTTGCTTTAATCTTATCTTTATCGTGGCTATAATGTACTTCTAATTTGTCATTTACACTGGCTTCGGATAAACGGGGATAGTCGTAGCTTAAACCAATCTTTTGCCCGATTACCTTTTGTAAATAAATTTTAATCGATCCCAGGAGACTTCTTTCATTAATTGCTGGGTCAGTGGATGTTATTTCAGGAAGTGTTTTTATGATAATATCTCCGTTACTGGATGTAAAGCCCAATGGATAATAGAGTTTTGTTTCTGGGTCATAACCAATTGGGATGACCGACCCTCCATTCAGACTGGCAGATAATTTTATAAAGAGTGGATTATCTTTTGAAACCACATTTTTATCTTCTACATCTAGTAGTTCCAATACATCCATATTTGATCCTGAGCGTAAACCGGATGTTAAATCAAAAGGTTCCAAAAAAGAATTGTGATATGCCCGGTTGGGTGGAACAATTCCGTCGGCTGATCTTGCTTTTTGAGAAGAACTTGATAAAACGGCTCTGCCTTGAAGCTTTTCTGGGGGCACTATTGTAACGCTTCCCATTTTCACAGCATTTCCATTAGCTATATTTATTTCAGGCTGAGGCTTAATGATTCTGAAGGCAAGGGTTTCCACTTTCCAGGCAGAAAGATTATTCATTTCACCTGAATCTTCATCCTCCCCAGCACCCCTCAAGCTAAATTCTTTTGTGCTAATATCCCTGTTGCCAGCCATATCAATTCCTTCCTGATTTAGCCCTGCTGTGAGTATTTGATCTGGAGTGGAGATAAATAATTTAATATATTCTATGATTTCGTTATATCCCAGTTCCTTATACTTATTGTCCAATCTCAATTTTATAACGTCTACAGGCAAACTATTCTTTATAAGCTCCAGATAGACTGTTCTACCAGGACCAATCTCCATTGGACTAAAATAATCCGTAACAATACTATAATCGAAGCCCAGATACGCATTTGTTACCCAAAGAGATGAGGGAAGGTGATTGGTTATTGCTATTTGTATGGCTGGCTGGAGCCATTTTTCCTGACCGTATTTGTACAAAAGGTCATTTACTGGTGCTCCTAATGGAATCTCCTCAAATGTATCCGGATTATAGTTGCCGGCTAATTTAGATTGATAGAGCTTTATAGTATAATGTTTGTTTGTAAGCTCAGTCGATGGATTTGTAAATTCAACAAGATGTCTCCAGCGGGTTAATATTTCGAGCTTATTGATAAAGACTGCTGCTGACTCAGGGCTGGTTATCTTTAAAGGTTTAAAAAGTGTTTTATCGGTTCCTGCCAGACTAACAGATGCTTCATTCAAATAATTGGTGGTAATTATATATTGACCAGTCGGTTCTTCGGAGAATGTTACAAACTCGCTCTCCTTATTTGATTGGACTTCTTTAATCCAGGTCTTGATATCTTGATTTATGTTAGCAGAAAATGAAAAGCTTGTTTCCTGATTAGGTTGATGCTGTATGGAGGCGTAGTAAGTTTCAGTTTCCTTTCCTAGTTCCGGCTTTCCCATAATAACAGAAAAATCAGGTGCAGGCGTTGCAATAACTATGCTTTGACAACGATCTTTAATATAAATTCTATCACCTTTCGATACTCCATGTATTGATCCGGCTTTTATACACCAGCCATAACTGCTATTATAATAGACTAAGTATTTTACTTGTTCTGCATTTTGTCTTGATAAGAAGACCTTGTCTTGTTCTGAGGAGGGTAAACCTCCATTCAAATTAACTCCCGGAGATTGATCTATCACCAAATTCTTAACCAAAACGGATGTCTGATCAATTAAATTTTTATAACTGATCTGACCTCCATATTGATAGAGGATCTTTAAAAGTGAATGAGTAAATGCGCCCCTGTTTACCCCGTCAATGATAAGCTCTTTCGAAGTCTGGTTATCTTTTGAGGCCGCTAAATGAATGTGTTTGGTCTGTCTGACTCTAATAATTTTCTTTTTGTTTTGAAACTCTTCTACATATCCTTTCTCTCCTTTTATGGTTTCATTATAACCTAGATAATCCTCCAGTTTTAAGCCACTCGTTCGGGAATCTGCACTGATCATTCTTTCGGTAACATCTTTTTCGTTATCGAATGCTTTCATGATTGATCCTGAATGACAACAATCCGTAATTGCCACGAATGTAACATCAGGTTTTCCATGCATGGTCTTCCAGAGCAGATAACTCATTTCTTTATCTATCAGATCCCTTCCTCCTGGCAATCGGCTATCCTGGCAAACAAAGGATTGAACAAATCCACTATCTGATGCTAATTCAGCTGGTGCAAGTGAAAAAGATCCATGGCCACTGTAATAGAATAAACAATTATCCTCACCATTTGCATCGTCAAATAGTTGAAAGGCATCTATAAAATTCTGCCTGGTTGGTTGTTCCTGGTCAGTAAGTATTTTTAAAACCAACTGCTCCTTATCAGGATACACTGTTTCAAGATACTTCTTAAAGGCATCAACATCATTAATGCAGCCCTGTAATGGCTTAGATGGATAATTATTTATTCCAATGAGTAAAGCATATATTTTGGCCATGGTTATTTTGGTTAATTATTCTTTACCTAGTTCAGCCGGGTCAAATGCTAATAATTTAAATTCATCTTGTTTTTCTGCGAGTACAGTTCCAGCCTCAATATCTTTTATACCTACATCTACTGTGCCTAAAAACGGTCGCCTAATCCCCATTATTCGATACAAGGGCGTAAGTCCACTTTGGGTAATATATTTTAAAGTACTTCCGCGTTCCCTTGCTACGGTGAATCCCAAAGAGGCATCTGTGATCTTAATATCCTGAGTGCCAATATTGGCGTTCGCCTTTAAGTCAAGATTCACATTACTGCTATTGGAAATGATAATTGTGGCAGTCTCTGCAGTAACTAGTTCTGTAACAACTACCCAATCTTTATCCCAATTCCCATTTTTATATTTGTCAAGGATTTTGTTTTTAATTTCGGCTAGATTGATTAATTGAGTAGTCGTATTGCCGGTTGACTGGAACACAACACCTTTATCGCTTTTAAATTCAAAGTTAAATCCGGCTTCTCCTTCACTGAGCACGCTACCGGCAATTGGTGCCGAACCTGAAAGTTTCGTTGAAATTGTAATCGAATCGCTTGACGTATAATCCATGTCAATTTTACTATCGTCTGAAAGTACTTCTACAGGGATTCCTTCTTTTTCAAGCGAGCTATAGATAACTAAAACACCAGAAGAGTCTAATTTACCAATGAAACCAATTTTTAATGGCCTCCCTGGGTCCCATGTTGCCCGATAGCCTGTTTTATCACTCATATGTGATAGGTAAAATTTTTGCGGATTTGCCATGATATTTTTTTTTAATGAGCCTATTTCTTTAGCAATATCAC
>NZ_QAIL01000248.1 GCF_003061025.1 Pedobacter sp. HMWF019
GTGTATCAATTTGTTGGATATCGTCGTTTTGTTCTGGAGCAACATCTGCGATAAACAAGGTGTTATCGTTAATATATATTCTGTATTTTTGAGCCATGTATAATAAAAGTGATATTGAATTAAAGGTAGCTGAATTTCTGTTACAAATTAAAGCAATAAAATTACAACCTGCTAATCCATTTACTTGGGCATCGGGTTGGAAATCTCCAATTTATTGCGATAATAGGATTACGCTTTCGCATCCATCAGTTAGAACATACATCAGACAAAAGCTTACACAGCTGATCCAGGAGGAGTTTGGCTCCGTTGATCTGATCGCTGGCGTGGCCACTGCAGGCATCCCTCAAGGTGTGCTGGTTGCCCAGGAACTTGGTCTGCCTTTCGCCTATGTAAGGGCTAAGGCAAAAGAACATGGTACGGGAAGTTTAATTGAAGGAGAGATTGTTGAAGGACAACGGGTAGTGGTTGTAGAAGATCTGATTTCCACCGGAAAAAGTAGTCTGCAAGCTGTTGATGCATTAAGAAAGGCAGGTTTGTCTGTTGCTGGTCTGGTTTCCATCTTTACTTATGGCTTTGATCAGGCAGATGAAAATTTTAAAGAAGCTAAATGCAGATATTCAAGTTTGTCTAATTATGATACTTTAATTAAATATGCCGCTGAGCATAGTTTTATTGGACAAAATGATGTGGACCTGCTGACCAAATGGCGTCGCGACCCTTCAGGATGGGGACAGGAACTTGAACAACTAACCTAATATATAATGACTGTTATTGAAAGCTCTGCGGAGATCAATTTACCTGTAGAAAAAGTATATTCTTTCTTGGCTGACCTGAACAACCATCAGCAATTAATGCCGGAGAATATTTACAACTGGTCTTCTACAGAAGATGAAGCAAGTTTTACCATACAAAATATGGCTAAACTTGCCATTAAAATTTCCAGCCGTGTCCCTAATCAGGAACTTATTGCTGTTCCTTCAGAAAAAGCTCCTTTTGATGTTGAATTAAAATGGACAGTAGCGGATAATGGCCATGGTGGTACTACAGCAACACATATTATTTCTGCTGATTTAAACATGATGATGAAGATGCTGGCTTCAGGACCATTGAAAAAACTGGCAGATCACCAAACTGAAAAATTAGCTGAGATCCTGGGGTAATAACGTACTAATTAAAAAAATAACAGGCCTGTTGATCTTTAAAATTATCAGGCCTTCATTTTTTTCATCACCCAGTAAAATCCCATTGCGGTCAACAATAATACTGCTCCTGTACCCCACCATAAAGTTTCGAAACCAAAAGCAGCCGCAATCCTGGTTCCAATAAAAGGAGAAAATACGTGGGCAGCAGATACAGAAAGGGCATTAATCCCCATATAGGCACCTCTGGTTTTCACAGAGGATCGTTTTAAAGTAACCGTGGCCATAAATGGCATAGCCAGTATTTCGGCCAGACAAAGCACAAACATGGCGCTATACAATACCCAGGTACCAGAAGCCAGGTTAAGAATAATAAAGGAAAGGGCACACATTAATGTGCCATTGACTATAATGGCCATAGAAGACATCCTTTTTTCTGCGATATGAACCAGCAACATTTCCAGAGAAAAGACGACCACCCCACTAAAGGCCAGGATCACGCCAATATCGGCTTCAGTCATTTTATAGACTTCTCTATAATACAATGGTAATGTACTGAGCAGCTGAAAAAAGCAAATCGTAAAAATACAGCAGAAAAGACTGAATAGCATAAATGGCAGGTCTCTGTAGGGGGATAAATTTTTTCCACCTATCGCTTCAGCTACTGCCTGTTTATGTTGTTCCTTTTTCTCGTTCCCTCTTCTTTTTCTAAAATAAACAAAAAAGAGTACGGCCGATAAAAACGCAGCAACGGCATTTCCATAGAATAGAAAGGTGTAAGATACCGCTGCCAGAAACCCGCCTAAAGCAGGCCCTATAGAAAACCCAAGGTTCATAGCCATTCTGTTCAGCGAAAAAGACCGGATCACATTATCTGGTTTAGAATAATAGGCAATGGAAACTGAGTTTGCAGGCCGGAAGGTTTCAGATATAATGCTTAACACAAATACACCTAAAGCCAATTTAAGTACCGTATTTAATTCCGGAAGTAAAAAGAACATTGGCACCGTAAAGATTAAACTGAACAACTGAACTTTAAAATGCCCTGCTTTATCGGTAAGCCATCCGCCCAGGAAAGAGCCGGCTACCGCACCGATACCAAAACAACTCAGAACAGTCCCCGTATCTTCCAGGGAAAAACTAAGATGGTTAATCATATATACACCAAGAAAAGGGATAACCATTGCACCACTCCTATTGATGAGCATCACAAGTGCCAGCATCCATGCAGGTGTAGACAAACCGCGGTAAGCATCTAAATATAAACGTATAAACTCCTTCATAAATCCCTTCTTTTAAGCTAACCGCCTGCGATGGCTGCAGCAGAGCAAATTTAAAAAGATTTGAAAGCTCTGGACAGAAAAACCCCTGTTTACAAATCGAACAAGACATTTTTTCAGTTCAAATCATTAAAAATCAGCAATTTAGTCAGTAAAAAAGCAAATTTACAGACAAAATTTCCGATCTGATTTCAAACAACAATATGGCATTTTGTTTGTTTATCAGTAGCTATGAACTTCAACAACTTTACTATAAAAGCCCAGGAAGCAATTCAACAGGCTTCCGAAATAGCTCAGGGCAATCAGCAACAAGCTATTGAAACAGCTCACCTGCTTAAGGGTTTGCTGAATGTTGATGAAAATGTGGTTTCTTATGTGCTCAAGAAACTCAATGTTAATATTAACCTGCTCAACCAACACCTGGATGCGCAGATTGCTAAATTCCCTAAGGTAAGTGGCAGCAATGTCTATTTATCTTCTGGCTCTAATTCAGCACTGCAGAAAGCACAGTCTTATCTGAAAGAGTTTAAAGATGAATTTGTATCTGTTGAACATGTACTGTTAGGCTTACTGGCGGTTAATGACGATACCTCTAAACTGTTAAAAGACCAGGGTGTAAATGAAAAAGATCTCAAAAAAGCAGTAATTGCTTTGCGTGGAGACAACCGGGTAACTGATCAAAACGCGGAGGCAACTTACAACGCGCTAAATAAATATGCCAGAAATTTAAATGAATATGCCGAATCTGGCAAACTGGATCCGGTGATTGGCCGCGACGAGGAAATCAGAAGAGTGATTCAAATCCTTTCCAGAAGAACCAAAAACAATCCAATCCTGATCGGTGAACCTGGCGTGGGTAAAACGGCAATTGCAGAAGGAATTGCTTTCAGAATTATTAAGGGCGATGTTCCAGAGAATTTAAAGACAAAAACGGTCTATTCTTTAGACATGGGTGCCTTAATTGCAGGTGCCAAATATAAAGGTGAATTTGAAGAGCGTCTGAAAGCTGTAGTTAAAGAGGTAACACAAAGCGATGGAGACATCATTTTATTTATTGATGAGATCCATACCCTGGTAGGCGCAGGTGGTGGAGAGGGTGCTATGGACGCTGCCAATATCTTAAAACCTGCTTTGGCCAGAGGAGAATTAAGGGCAATTGGTGCCACTACATTAGACGAATACCAAAAATATCTGGAAAAAGATAAAGCACTGGAACGCCGTTTCCAAAAGGTAATGGTAGGCGAGCCGGATACACAAGATGCAATCTCTATTCTTCGTGGCTTAAAAGAACGCTACGAAACACATCATAAGGTAAGGATTAAAGATGAGGCCATTATAGCAGCCGTTGAACTCTCGCAGCGCTATATCTCTGACCGTTTCTTACCAGATAAAGCCATTGATTTAATGGATGAGGCTGCTTCTAAACTGCGTTTAGAAATGGACAGCGTTCCCGAAAATGTTGATGAACTTGACCGGAAGATCATGCAGTTGGAAATTGAACGAGAAGCGATCAAACGGGAAAACGATGATAAGAAAGTAAAAGCTTTAGGAGAAGAAATTGCCAATCTGGCTGCTGAACGCGACGAATTAAAAGCGAAATGGCAGGGTGAAAAGGATGTAGTAGACGGAATTAATACCCAGCTGGAACAAATTGAAAATTATAAACTGGAAGCAGAACAGGCCGAACGCGCAGGAGATTATGGAAAAGTAGCAGAGATCCGTTATGGTAAGATCAAAGAGGCTCAGGATAAAGTTGAAAAACTTAAAACTGAACTGGAAAGTCAGCAGACCGAGGGCCGCATGCTCAAAGAAGAAGTTACAGCAGACGACATTGCAGGCGTAGTGGCCCGCTGGACGGGAATTCCGGTAACCAAACTGGTTTCCAGCGAAAGAGAAAAACTCTTGAACCTGGAAGAGGAGTTACACAAACGTGTTGCCGGACAGGATGAGGCCATCGAAGCAATCTCTGATGCCATCAGACGCTCACGTGCGGGTTTACAAGACAAACGCAAACCCATTGGTTCCTTTATTTTCCTGGGTACTACTGGTGTGGGTAAAACAGAGCTGGCTAAAGCACTGGCTGAATTCCTTTTCAATGACGAAAATGCATTGACACGCATTGATATGAGTGAATACCAGGAACGTCATGCTGTATCCAGACTGATTGGTGCGCCTCCGGGCTACGTGGGATATGATGAAGGAGGGCAACTTACTGAAGCCGTACGTCGTAAACCCTATTCTGTAGTACTCCTGGATGAAATTGAAAAAGCCCATCCGGATGTATTTAACATCCTGCTTCAGGTATTGGATGATGGTCGTTTAACAGACAACAAAGGCCGTGTGGTAAACTTTAAGAATACCATCATCATCATGACTTCCAATATTGGTTCTCATTTGATCCAGGAAAATTTCAAAAATCTGGATGATGACAACCGGGATGAAGTGATTGCAAAAACGAAAAGTGAACTCTTTGAGCTGTTAAAACAAACCATCAGACCAGAGTTCCTGAACCGGATAGATGAACTTATTATGTTTACACCGTTAAACCGCAGCGAGATCAGGAATATTGTGGAACTTCAGTTCAAACATGTACAGCAAACGCTCGCTGAAATGGGCATTGAAATAGAAGCCTCTGTTGAAGCACTGGATTGGCTGGCAGAACTGGGTTATGATCCACAATTTGGAGCAAGGCCATTAAAACGGGTCATTCAGAAAAGAATTCTAAATGAATTATCTAAAGAGATCCTAGCTGGAAAAATAGATAAAGACAGCAAGATCAAACTAGATATGTTCGACAATAAGTTTGTCTTTCTGAACTCCAACGAGAAAGAAAGCGTTTAGAATTAATCATATCGCTATCACCTACGGTCGTCATCCTGAAAGGAATTCAGGATGACGACCGTATTATTTTATCCTGTAACTTAGGTTTTAAATACGCTCTCAGGAGGGTGATGCAATTGACCTTGCTGATATTTACAGGCTGTATAAAACTCATTATACACCCTTTCCATCTCAGTCATATCCCTTTCCCCTTCATACACTTTAAGGTATACCCGCATTACCGGCTTAAAACTATCGAGGTAATCCACCAGCATGACACCCATAATTACCTGTATTGGCTGTTTTGTTTTTTTCAGGATCTGTGAGAGCCCTTTCTCAAAATGAATTTTAGGCAAATGTTGTGAATAAACTTCTCCCTGCGGAAATATACATAGCATATTGGCCGGATCACTCAACAATTCGGCAGCATAGTTCAGAGATTCTATGACGTCTCTTGATTTTTTATTTACAGAAAAACAGCCTATATACCTTAATAAAGGAAATGCCCTGAGCTGTGCTTCAACAGACATCGTTTTAAACTGCTTTCTGAATATCGTTCTGTTCAGACGGTGCAGTACAAAACCATCATTGAAACTGAAATGGTTAAGCAATACCAGAGTCGCTTTATCAGCCTGCGTCTGTACCTCTCCTACAATCATCAGTTTAGAAAAGTGCCTTAGCATATACTTTTCCACCATTACTCCAAGATAATGTACAATCTTCAGTGGTTTATCTTTGATCATAATTCAGGCTCATCGTATTTTCCAGTTCTTCTTCCATTACTTTACAAAGTTCTGCATTAACCAATTCATGACCTTCGTCAAATATGTGTAAGTAAGCATTAGGCACAAGGGTCCTAAATCGTTCTCCTATAGAGGGTGGAAAAAGTTTATCGTGTTTACCAAAATACATCCTGATCTCTATAGCGTGATCATTCATCAGTCTCGCCAGTCTTTCCCGGTCAAAAGAAAGCTGCCTAAGGTAGGTAATGGTATTGTAACAGGCCAGACGGCTTTCATGTGTTTCAAATTCCTTTGACAAAATCCGTTCCAGGCTATCGTCAATATAGCGGGTTTTGCGCAAGGCCTTAAGCAGAAAATTTACTGTTTTAGGGCTGGAAACCAATTGCCAGAAACTCCGGTTGATCAACCGATTTTCAGCTGCACTGACCAATAATTTATTTGGCTCTATGCCATCGGGAGCAACAAAATACACCCCACTAATCATTTGCGGCAATTCCTGGAGCAGTGCCAGTGCAAAACGGGCTCCAATACTATAAGACAATAATGTCAATTGCTGCTGTTCCAGTTCTTTTTCTTTGACAAAATCAATGATAAGCTCCGCAAAAACAGCAGATGTTATACCTTTTCTGATGTGCTGCAGAGATCCGTTATCAAGGACGGTATCACCATGAAAAAACAAATCAAAACTATAAATCTTGTAATGTTTACCCAAATATGGCTCCATTAAACCAAACTGCGTTCCTTTCATCCCAAATCCATGAAAAGCCAGCATAACTTTGCTCCCCGTCCCATATTCCTGATAATGCAGTTTAGCGATCGATGTCTTAATAAATGGCATATTGCAAATCTAGTGTTTTTCTTCAGGCCGTCACCCCAATATTTATACCACGATGTATTGGCATTCTTGTTCTGTTACAAAAAGCTTAAAAAGTTAAACATTTTATTCCCGCAAAAAACATTTTGTTTAACCAATAAATAAAAATCGTTAGATAATAATAACTATATTGGATTTTTCCCACTGAGAAAGCTTAAAAAACACATCAAAAAAGCTTTAGCCTTTAAAAATTTTCGAAAAATGAACATTTAAGCAGATTATTTGTTCTATACCTGAATCGAACCGGTTAAACCTGGCGATGATTCTTGTTCATAAAAAAATATACCGATGAAAATAGCCTATATATCTACTTACCCACCGCGCGAATGCGGCATTGCTACTTTTAACAACAACTTGCTTCATGCTATTGGACTTGACAAAAAAATAGTTTCCGACGACAGCTTTATTGTTGCCATGAATGACTCCGAGAATTTAGATGAATATGAATACCCCAAGGAAGTCAAATATGTCATCAGACAAGACAATCAAAAAGATTACATCAGAGGCGCCGACTATATCAATACCAGTTTATCTGATGTCTGTATATTAGAACACGAATTCGGAATTTACGGTGGTGAGAATGGGGTCTATATCCTTCCGCTTATTGCCAGGCTGCAAAAACCATTGATTACAATTCTTCATACGGTATTAAAGGATCCGAACTTTATGCAGCTCACTATTATCCGTGAAATTGCAAAATATTCTTCAAAGATTGTGGTCATGAGCAATAGAGCCGTTGGTTTTTTAACTAGCGTATATGATATTCCATTAGAGAAAATTCAATTGATTGAGCATGGCGTTCCTAATCTTGAAGCCAAAGAAAACAACCCTGTAAAGCAATCCAATGCATTCAGAAACAAAAAAGTACTTTTCACTTTTGGCCTGATCAGCCGCAATAAGGGGCTTGAAACCGTTGTTACAGCCTTACCGGAAATTGTAAAGAAGCATCCGGACGTGATGTATGTGGTATTGGGGACTACACATCCAGGCGTTATCCGGAATTCGGGAGAGGAATACAGAGACAGCTTAAAAAAACTGGCCCGAAAGTTAAACGTAGAAAATCACCTCATTTTCATTAATAAATTTGTGTCTGAAGAAGAATTGTTTGACTTCCTTACCGCAGCAGATATGTACATTACCCCATATCTCAACGAGGCTCAAATTACCAGCGGAACTTTATCCTATGCAGTGGGTGCAGGAGCTGCAGTGATCTCCACACCATATTGGCATGCGCAAGAATTGCTGGCAGACAACAGGGGTAAGTTATTCGATTTTAAAGATCATAGTGCATTGGCATCAATTGTAAATGAACTTTTTGACGATCAGGAGCGTCTCGCTAAGATGAAAAAGAATGCTTACGACTACGGCATGCATTTGCGCTGGCCGAACACAGGTAAAGTTTACATCAAAGCTTTACAAAAGTCAATTGCTGAGGCCGAACTCGCAGTAGAAGAAAGTAAGCCAATCATTGATCCAGATATGATGCCAGCCTTCAGTTTCGCACATATTCAACGCCTGACTGATGATACCGGTATTGTTCAGCATGCAAAATACGGGATTCCGAACTTAAAAGAAGGCTATTGTCTTGACGATAATGCCAGAGCACTCATCGCATCTATACTGGCCTATCAGCAAAACAAGAGTAAAGTCGCGTTACAACTCTTACCAGTTTACCTGAGTTATATTCAATACATGCAATGTGATGATGGAAACTTCAGAAATTTCCTGAGTTTCAGAAGAGAATACCTGGATGAAGTTGGTTCCGAAGATTCTTTTGGCAGAACCATCTGGGCATTGGGTTACCTGATCAATAATGCGCCAAATAACTCTTACAAGGAATTTGCAAGGGAACTGTTTGTAAAGTCTATTCCCCATTTCAGCAAGCTGGAACATTTAAGAGGGATTGCCAACACCATGATTGGCCTAAGCAGTTTTCTAAAAGCCAACCCTTATGATGAGGGGATGATTGAGGAAATGACCAAACTGGCTACGCCTTTAAAGAAAGCTTACAAAAGCCAAAAGGGCACCGACTGGCATTGGTTTGAAGACAAACTGACCTATGACAATGCGCTGCTTCCCTTAGCTCTGCTTTGTCATTATGAAACGACACGTGACCAGGAATCTATGGATATCGCCCTGGAAAGTATGGACTTTCTAACGCAGAAAACCCTGGACAAAGGCTATCTTAATCCCGTGGGCAATGATGGATGGCTGTATCGCAACAAAGAAATGGCAATTTATGATCAGCAAGCCATTGAAACGATGGCCATGGTACTCATGTACTTCAAGGCTTATCAAATTACAAGAGACCTTAAATATATCAAACATATGTATTTAAGTTACCAGTGGTTCCTAGGAGAGAACAGTTTAAGGCTACCTTTGTATGATCATGAAACCAAAGGTTGTGGTGATGGTTTGCAGCCACATGGCGTAAACCGTAACCAAGGCGCAGAAAGTACACTTGCTTATTGGATATCACATCTGATGGTACTTAAAGCACTTGAATTTGAATACGAATTTATTCAAAGTACAGAGTTGCTGGATACACAGAATTTATCTGCTTCTTAATTTCCTAAAATCACAAGATGAAAGTAGCCGTATTATCGCCAGTGGCGTGGAGAACACCTCCACGTCATTATGGCCCATGGGAGCAGATTGCTTCAAATCTTACTGAAGGCCTGGCCAAAAAGGGAATCGAAGTAACACTTTTTGCTACAGGAGATTCTCAAACTGCTGGAAGATTGGATGCTGTGATTCCGAAGGGTTATGAAGAGGACCGCTCTCTTGATGCAAAAGTAGTAGAATGCCTTCACATCAGTAACCTAATGGAAAAGGCCACGTCCTTCGATCTGATCCATAACCATTTTGATTTCCTGCCACTCAGTTATTCCCATCTCATTCCAACCCCTGTAGTCACAACAATCCATGGTTTTTCCTCAGATAAAATCATTCCTGTATACAAAAAGTACAATAAAACTGGCCATTACGTATCTATCAGCAATTCAGACAGACATCCAGACCTTCGTTATGCAGCTACGGTTTACAATGGACTAAATACCGATGAATTCAGCTTCAATGAACATTCCGACGGCTATTTACTCTTCTTTGGCAGAATCCATCCACACAAGGGAACAGCTGAAGCCATTCGCATCGCTTTGCAAAGCAAGAAAAAACTACTGATTGCAGGTATAGTTCAGGACGAAGGTTATTTTAAGAGAGACGTTGAACCTTATTTAAATGATCAGATCATTTTTCTTGGCTCTAAAGGACCGAAGGAACGGAATGAGTTACTAGGAAAGGCCGCGGCCTTATTACACCCCATTAGCTTCGACGAGCCTTTCGGATTAAGCGTTGCAGAGGCTATGTTATGTGGAACTCCAGTCATTGCTTTTAACCGCGGTTCTATGCCAGAATTGATCCAGGATCAAGCCACCGGATTCCTGGTAAATAATGAACAAGAAGCCATCAGGGCTGTAGATCAACTTCATTACCTGGAAAGAAAAGCTTGCCGGGACTGGTCAGTATCCAAGTTTTCTACAGAAAAAATGGTAGATGATTACCTGAAACTCTACCACAAGATATTAAAGGTTTGATTTTGATTCCCTAAGTTTATCCAGCAGTAGTTCAAGGTTTACAGCCGCAAATGAAGAACAGTAATCTGAAAGCCCGTAAGGAATGATCAATTCACCATTGTGAATAATAGATCCGCAGGAATACAATACATTCGGAACATAACCTTCTCTTTCATCATTATTAGGAATAACCAGTGGCTCACTGAGCCTTCCTATCTCAATAGAGGGATCATCAATATCCAATAAACTTGCACCCAGGCAGTACCTCCGCATGGGTCCTACCCCATGCGTAATGATCAGCCAGCCAGCTTCTGTTTCTATCGGCGAGCCACAGTTGCCAATCTGGACATACTCCCAGGGGAATTCCGGATGCTGCAATTTTACCGGATGGTCCCATACATTAATCTTGTCAGAGTACATCAGGTAATTATTCCAGCCATCTATCCTGGACATCATTGCATATTTTCCATTGATCTTGCGGGGAAACAGCGCGAGGTTTTTATTTTGGGCCCCCATACCATGAAGCGGACTCACCTTAAAATCATAAAAATCAGTAGTTTGCAAAAGCTTAGGCATAATCATAGCCCCATCAAAGGCAGTATAGGTGGCATAATAAATAATATCGCCATCTTCTTTAATAAAACGTACAAACCTGGCATCTTCTATTCCCTTGCGCTCAAACTCCGAAATTGGAAAAATGACTCGGTCCGAAATATCGGTATCTCTGGAAAAACTCATCTCGTGATAAGTATCCGATAGCCAGAGGATCTTATCGTATTCCAGTTTCTTCAGGTCGTCTGTTTGCAGATTCTTGGAATCGATACTTACCTTTCTGAGTTGTGCATAATCAAATTTATCCTCGAGTTTATTCCCTACTTCGTCCAACACGTCAATATCAATCATAGAATCTGCCGCTTTTTTCAGGAACAGTTTCTTATTGTATACTGCATTCCTAATCACCTCGGCCTCATCAATATAATTTCCAGAAGGGATTACAGTAATGTTATTGTCCCGGTCAATCAGCGCTCTTCTAAACACTACAGAGGAAATATGACCTTCTCCTACTGCCCGGAAACTTATAATGACTCTTTTTTCTCCTTCAACAAGGTCAGTCTGATCCGGATCTTCTACTATAGATGGATTAAAAAATGCCGCGGATTCTATGGAATACTCATGAGTAAAATACGATCCGATCAGTAGACGCTGGTACTTATCCAGGCTTTCATAATCCACACCAATGGCTTCTATACAATATTTAACCTTCTTACAGTGTCGTGCCAGGATCTTCGTAATATTCCGGTGTCTTTTCGAATATTCTTGCAATAATGGAGATATTAAGCCAAAGACCTCCTCTTTGGACAGCTTTAAAACGAGCTTTATAACCTCTTTTGCCCGATCGTCTCCATTAAAAAAGAATCTTGCAATTACCCTTTTCGGGTCAGGATATACTTTTACTGGCTTGCGGTCTATAGATAATCTCATGATGTTATAACAGATAAAGGGGGTGCAATAGTTTTATGAAATATAAGTTTTTTCAGGAAATATTTCTTTATCCCCTGGCATTTCCTGCATAACAGGACACAATGTATGACAAAGTGTACAACATATCGGCTGACAAT
>NZ_QAIL01000249.1 GCF_003061025.1 Pedobacter sp. HMWF019
GTATTTTCTCATAGGTATCCTCACATTCTCTGCTATGAATCTAAATGTTATTTTTTAAGTAAGCGTGTCTTCGGATGGTCGTATTTAAGTTTGTTTAATTTAAGCTATTCTGCAATGGTACAAAAAAAATATTTTAGAAGTAGTTAGTATTTAATGTATTACCTTTCTGTGACTTGGTGGTCCCGGATCAAATTGGCCACTAATGCGGTCCAGCCGGTTTGATGAGAAGCCCCTAATCCTTTGCCACAATCTCCGTGAAAATATTCATTAAACAATAGATAATCTTTAAAATAAGGATCCGTCTGGAATTTTTCATTATCTCCAAAGCAAGCACGCCTGCCTTGATCATCCGATTTGAAAATATGGATTAATCTTTCGCCAAGTTTCATGGCGATCTCCTGCAGGGAAAGTAAATTGCCCGAACCGGTTGGATATTCTATTTTAAAGTCGTCACTGTAATAATCATGAAAGCGGAGTAGGCTCTGGATGATGAGGTAATTGACCGGCATCCATATTGGACCCCGCCAATTGCTGTTGCCGCCAAACATGCCACTGTCACTTTCGCCCGGAACATATTTTACAATGAACTGCTCTTTTCCAGCCTGAAAAACATATGGATTTTCTTCGTAACTTTTAGACAAGCTCCGAATTCCAAATTCACTTAAAAATTCAGTTTCATTCAGCATCCTGTACAGGATTCGCTTCATTCTGTGCCCTCTGAGTAAACTTAACAAGTGCTTGTCGTCGGTGCCTTTTTCCGTCCAGCGGGAAACCAGGGAAGCCAGTTCCGGCCGATGCTCGAGGAACCACTGCATCCTGGCAGCAAAGCCAGGTAGCTTTTTTAAGGTGTCGTCCTTGATCACTTCTACAGCGAACAATGGGATCAGGCCAACCATACTCCTAAGTTTCAATTTTACTGATCTTTGACTGTCCAGGGATAATTCATCGTAGAAAAACTCATCTTCCTGGTCCCATAAACCCGTGTCATCCGGGCCCATGATGTTCATGATAGCCCCTGCGATATAGAGGAAATGTTCGAAGAACTTGGTCGCCATATCTTCATAAACCGGGTTGTGTAAGGCCAGTTCAAGGGAGATATGCATCATATTCAGGGCATACATGGCCATCCAGCTTGTTCCATCGGCTTGTTCCATCCTCATTCCTGAAGGTAGTTTCATACTGCGGTCAAAAATGCCAATGTTGTCCAGTCCAAGGAATCCACCGGAAAAGATATTGCTTCCATTATGATCCTTGCGGTTAACCCACCAGGTAAAATTGATCAGGAGCTTTTGGAAAACAGCTTCCAGAAAGGGGATATCGGCTTTGCCTTCATTTTTTTGCTGGTCTATTTTAAAAACCTCCCATGTAGCCCAGGCATGTACCGGAGGATTAGTATCATCGAAATTCCATTCATAAGCCGGTAGCTGCCCGTTAGGATGCATATACCATTCTTTGGTCAGCATCATCAACTGTTGCTTGGCAAAATCTGTATCAACCAAGGCAATGCTTACACAGTGAAAAGCCAGGTCCCAGGAGGCATACCATGGAAATTCCCATTTGTCTGGCATGGAAATAACATCAGCATTGTTCACGTGCTTCCAGTTTAAATTACGAGAAGTACTGTGTCCGGGAGGAGGTGCAGGTTCTGCAGGATCTCCTTTGAGCCATTTATTGACGTTATAATCGTAAAATTGTTTGTTCCAGAGCAGCCCGGCATAAGCTTGTCGTTGAATCAGTTTTTCATCAGCCGAAAGGATTTTTTTCTGAAGAGACCTGTAGAACTCGTCAGTTTCATTGATACGCTGTTCGAAAATCTTCTGAAAATCTTCAAAAGGCTTTGCATTTGAGCCTCTGCAAAGCCGCAGTTGTATCGTTACAGATCCGCCTGCTCCAATTTCAAACTTATAGCAGGCCGCTGCCTTTGTACCTTCGTTCTGCGGATTTACACAATCTTTTTGTCCATTAACGATGTATTCGTTGAAGGCGTCCTTATAGTATTTTTTTTCGTCATCGAAATCATACAATCTGACCGTATTGTTCTCATTTTCTGTAAACAACCATTCAGCGGTATTTTCTGTATAGAGCATATAACTGCCCAGAGTTTCCTCCTGAACCTGTAATGCAGAATCATTTACTTTAGAAATTGAGGCCTGTTTGTCGTGGTAACCCCATGACCAGCGGTTTCTGAACCAAAGGGTCGGAAGAATGGACAGAGGGGCAGAAATCAGGCCTCTATTGTGTGCAGTGATCCTGATCAATACATCCTCTTCTGAAGATTTAGCGTACTCAATAAAAATATCGAAATAATCATTGTTATCGAAAACACCAGTATCTATTAATTCATACTCAGCGTCAAGTTTGGTTCTGCGAGCATTCTCTGCCAGCAATTTTTCATAAGGAAAAGCCTGCTGCGGATATTTATACAGCATCTTCAGGTACGAATGCGTAGGAGAGGAATCCAAATAGTAAAAAAGTTCCTTCACATCTTCCCCATGATTGCCCTGGGTATTGGTTAATCCAAAGAATATCTCTTTCAGGATTTTATCCTTACCGTTCCAGAAGGCAGGGGCAAAGCACAAAAACTGTTTGTTGTCCGAAATTCCCCCAATGCCTTCTTCTCCCCAACGCCAGGCTTTGCTTCTGGCCATGTCGAAAGTTGTAGATTGCCAGGCTTCGCCATCTTCACTATAATCTTCCCTTACAGTGCCCCATTGTCGATTGGATACATACGGTCCCCATTTTTTCCAGTCCGGCTGGGTTAAACGTTTTGCTTCCTCCTTCATTGATAGATTAGATTGATGGCTTAAAGGTAAAAAATACTGGATCAAAGTAAAGGAATTGTTATCCTGACAATTCTAAAAAAACAATTAACTTGCATGCTCATTAGGTCAAACATAAACCTCAGATATCCTAAATTCAATGAAACATAGTTTTTTTGCTTTACTCTTATTTTTATTTTTTGCTTCCACTACTCATGCACAGACCAGGCATTCCTTTAAGATTGCAGATGGTCACTTCATTTTAGATGGTAAGCCCGTTCAAATCCACAGCGGCGAAATGCATTATGCTCGTATTCCAAAACCTTACTGGCGTCATCGCCTAAAAATGATGAAAGCTATGGGCTTAAATGCAGTAGCCACCTATGTGTTTTGGAACTACCATGAAACTGCACCTGGTGTATGGGATTTTAAAACCGGGAACCGTGACGTTGCTGAATACATTAAAATTGCACAGGAGGAAGGACTTTTTGTTATCCTTCGTCCTGGACCATATGTATGCGCAGAATGGGAGTTTGGAGGTTATCCCTGGTTTTTAGAAAAGACACCAGGAATGGTAATCAGGGGAAATAATCCGCAATACCTGGCCGCTACAAAAGCTTATTTTACTGCGCTTTATGGACAGCTAAAGAATCTTTTGGTTACCAACGGTGGTCCTATAGTGATGGTACAGGGTGAAAATGAATTTGGTTCTTATGTAGCGCAGCGCAAGGATATCTCTTTGGAGGATCATAAAAAATACAGCGCAGCCGTATTTCAGCAGTTAAAAGATGTTGGATTTAATGTGCCTTTTTTTACTTCAGATGGCAGCTGGTTATTTGAAGGTGGTGCTTTACCAGGTGCGCTTCCAATGGCGAATGGAGAAGATGATGTAGCTAAATTAAAAGAAGTTGTGAACAAATACCATGATGGTAAAGGCCCTTATATGGTGGCGGAATTTTATCCTGGATGGCTGGACCATTGGGCAGAGCCTTTTCCAAAGGTGAAAACTGAAAATGTGGTAAAACAAACCCAGAAATACCTGGATGGAGAGGTGTCGTTTAACTATTACATGGTTCATGGAGGTAGTAATTTTGGCTTTACCTCTGGTGCAAATTATGACAATAAGCATGATATTCAACCCGATCTGACCAGTTATGACTATGATGCTCCAATTAGCGAGGCCGGCTGGGCAACAGATAAATATAATGCGTTAAGGGCATTGCTGAAAAAGCCTGAAACACCTGCAGTTCCTGCTAAGATCCCCGTTATTTCGATTCCTGAGATCCACTTAAGCAAAGCTACAGACCTGGAGGATTTTAAAGATAAGATCAGCCCGGTGAATAACGATACACCTCTAACCTTTGAAGAGTTAAACCAGGGACATGGTTATGTTTGGTATAGCAGAAAGTTTAATCAGCCTATTAGCGGTAAACTGGAATTGGCCGGACTCAGAGATTATGCACTGGTCTACGTAAATGGCGTTAAAGTAGCAGAACTGAACAGTTATTATAAAAAATATGATTGTGATATCGAGATTCCATTTAATGCAACATTAGATATCATAGTAGAGAATATGGGCAGGATCAACTATGGTGCTAAGATCATTAACAGTACAAAAGGTATTATTTCTCCAATTGTGATCAACGGACAAAATATTACAGGTAACTGGGATATGTATAAGTTACCTATGGACGTTGCACCAGACCTGGCTAAA
This sequence comes from Pedobacter sp. HMWF019, assembly GCF_003061025.1. Taxonomy (GTDB): domain Bacteria; phylum Bacteroidota; class Bacteroidia; order Sphingobacteriales; family Sphingobacteriaceae; genus Pedobacter. Next base: position 4,474 of record NZ_QAIL01000249.1, read on the forward strand.
TTTAAAAATAGTGCTTCCGCTGGTAAACCTGCCATTTACCAGGGAACTTTTGACCTCAATAAAACAGGAGATACTTTTCTTGATATGCGGGAGTGGGGCAAAGGAATTGTGTTTGTGAACGGTATTAATCTGGGCAGATACTGGAGTGTTGGACCACAGCAAACTTTATATTTACCAGGATGCTGGCTCAAACAGGGAAAAAATGAAGTTGTGATCTTTGAACAGAAAAATGATGTTATGCATACTGTTTTAAAATCTACCGAAACACCCATTCTGGAAGAGTTAAAGCCAGAGAATGGGTTACCTAAATAAAGGAAAACCATTTAAAATAAGAAAGGCCTGCTAATCCCAGCAGGCCTTTCTTATTTTAAATGTACACAGGATTAATAATAAATATATCTGGTACCTGTTACCTTTATTTCTTTGCGGCCAGGCGTGAAGCCATCCATTCTGGGGATCTCTTTAAAAGGATAGGTAAAGTTTGCAGAACCAGGTGAAGGATCAGGTTTTTCGTCATCATCGCAGTGATCATAAGTAGTAGAAACCTTTACTGTTTTCGTAGAGAAATTAATATCACACTCGTGATCCGGACCGCAGTTCATCGAATCATTATAGGTGGAACCAATCAGGAACCAGTCTCCGTTCTGATACCGAAAAATATTCTTCCATATACTGAAATGCTTGGCATTGTGATTAAAAGTCTGTTTAATCCTTAAGGTGTTGTTTCTGATCTCCATTTCTAAGGGAACGCCTTCATTTGCAAAGAAACCACAGTCTTCACTATTCCAAAGGACAGAGGAATTCACCTTCCATAGTTTGAGTTTTCCCCGTATGTTTTTGCAGATGTATAAAATCCTGTGATAACCCGAATCTTTGGCTTTATGCGTAGTATTGTAAGCATACACCACTTCCTCTGTGCCGTCTTTGTCAAGATCTCCATGAGCTTCTGCGACCTGGGTATAACCCTTTGCGGGACGAAAGTCCGGTAACTCTTGCGTATCGCTCTTAAAACCCTGAAGAGTTAAAGAAAAAGAGCATACAAGTGTAACAAATAGATGTTTTTCTGTTTTTAAAATCGTACTCATACTAAGACACAGAGTTAGCTTGGATCAGTCCTGTTGACAACCGCAATAGCCATTCCATCATGTTCCTTCACACCAACTGTTTGTATAATGGTGGCCGTTACATTCTTGTTGGACTGGAGTAATTTGTTGAATCGCTGAACGCCTTTCACTTTTTCGTCACTGGTGTTTTCATCTAATATCTTTCCTTCACGGATCACATTATCGCAGATAATGACAGTTCCAGGTCTGGAGAGACTTAATGCGTATTCAAAATATTCTGCATAGGGTGGTTTATCCGCATCTATAAAAATAAGATCGAATGGGCCTTCTCCGTTTTCAATTAATTGCGGTAAAATCTCCATTGCCTTTCCAACACGGAAATCTACTTTGTCGGATAGCCCGGCTTTTTCAATGTTTTTCCTCGCCAGATCTGAATGACGTTGTTCAACTTCCAAGGTGATTAATTTTCCATCAGCAGGCAAGGCTCTTGCCAGCCAAATGGTGCTATAGCCAGCCAATGTACCCAATTCTAATATTTTCTTCGCGTTGGAGAGAACAGCCATCACCTGTAAAAATTTCCCAAGATTTGCCGTTACGCTGATTTGCGGAAATCCTTCCTCATCAAGGGATTTGATCGTGTCTTTTAGGACCTGGTCTTCTGGGGCTAGTAAGTTGCTGATGTACTGGTCAACTTTTCCAAATATC
>NZ_QAIL01000250.1 GCF_003061025.1 Pedobacter sp. HMWF019
GAATAGACTTTATTGAATGGATAGGTCCCTTCATTACGATAACCATCTTCTGGATCAAAATTTCCACCTAAGGTTCCCTTAGATATGGTGAATAGATCTTGTCCGCTAAAGAAAACTCTGGCAGATTTCATTCGCAATGCAGATGCTACACCTGAAGGAAGATTATACCCCAGTGTGATCACCTTAAATCTAAGATAGGCTACATTTTGAAGCGTCATAGTTGAGGCACGATAATCATAATCGGCAACATCATCATAGCCTACACTACCTGGAAGGTATCTTGGATAGGGAGCATCCGGCCGTTGAGGCGTCCATGTTTTTCCAGAATAATACGCTAATGACGGCCAGTAAAAAGTATTGGGCCTGCGAAAACTACCTTCATAGATTACATCTCTTTTTCCAACACCCTGTATAAACAACTCAAGGTCAAATTGCTTATAGGCTACATTAATGGTCGTGGAGAAAGTATACCTTGGGGTTAAATTACCCAGATAGACCATATCTCCAGCCAGGCCTTTAGTCTTATCACCATATGCCGTCAACTTACCATCACCATCAACATCTTTGTACATCACATCTCCAAGGCCTATCCGGGAAGGTACGCCTTCCAGTTTTTTATAGGTATCTAACTGCGACTGGGTTTTAATGATGCCGTCATATACATATCCGAAATAAGAGTAAATTGGATAACCTTGTCTGGTTTTATTCAAACCTTCCTGGTAGTTATCCGTGTTCTTTAATTCAACCAGTTTATTTTTACTGTCACTTAACTGCAATGAAACACTGTACTTAAAATCATTTATATGGTCTTTCCAGGTTACTGATGTTTCAAAACCCTTCGTGATCAGTTTCCCCTGGTTTGTAGAAGGCGGCGTATTGCCAAAAGTTGCAGGAACAGCAACTTTAACCAGCATATCATTGTTAATTTTATTAAAGTAATCAAAAGAAAAGGTTAATCTTGAGTCAAGTACAGAGGCATCAAGACCAATATTTCTATTTTCGATAGTTTCCCATGTACGGCTGGAAGAGGCAGGATTAGCATTTGCTCCTGTTACTCCGGCATTGGGGGAACCTAAAGGATACATACCGTCAATATAGATGAGGGGAATATAGTCATATAAGCCCAATTCGCCTATATCCTGGTTACCCATTTTGCCCCACGAAACCCTTAATTTCAAGAGGTCAAATGTTTGCAGGGATTTAATGAATTTTTCTTCAGAAAGGTTATAAGCACCTGCAACAGATGGAAAAACAGCACTCCATCTTTTCTCCTGGGCAAATTTTGAACTGCCATCTGCCCGGGCCGTTAGATCCAATATAAATTTACTCTTATAAGAATAACTTAATCTGCCAAAATAAGATCCCAGGGCCTGAGTATTTAATAAACCGGTTATGTTAAAGTACTCAGCTTTGGTTTTATCTGCCAGATTTAGCGTAAACAAGTCGTTCCCAATAAAATTTTTACCACCAGCAGTCTGTCCCTCATTCCTGGTTTGTTCCAGAGATGCACCACCAGTAAAATTAATTTTATGGTCTTCTCCAAAAAGCTTATTATAGTCGAGGTAGACCTGGTATAATTTGTTCAGTGTCTTTAAATTTGTAAAATCTGCAGAATTCGGAGTGTTGCGTATATCCTGAATACCACCTACATAATTATATCGGGTAAAAGTCCGGTTGGTGGTTTTGTCATTCATATAATCCAGTTTTATGGCTGCCTGCCCAGTAAGCTTTAAGCCTTCAACAATGTTGTAGTCCAACTTAAAATTTGTACCAAATCTCGACAGATTGTAATTGTCCGAACCGGCTTCGGCCAGAGACTGTGCGGGGTTTTCATAACCCTGGTAACCATAAAATTGGCCAACACTGTTGAATACCGGCTGGTAAGGAAATTGACGGGTAACATTGGTTAAAGCATTACCTAACATTGTAGGGCTAACCGTGGCTTGATTGTCAAAACTGGTACGGGTCTCAAAATTCAGTTTTTTAGACAAACGAAAATCGTAATTGAGTCTTAAATTATAGCGTTCTGAATTATTTTCTCCATACCTGACAGAACCGTTATCTCTGTTGTATCCCACGGACACCAGATAGTTGTTATTTTCAGCCCCGCCAGAAACAGCAATATTATGCAGCTGTTGGGTAGAATTCTTGTAAATTTCTTTATTCCAGTCTGTATAACCATAAAAGCCCGGATAACTGGTAATACCATAGTTCCAGCCACCATTAAGATCTGGAGCGGCGTTAGCTTTGATTTTATCAAATACGGATTGAGGGAACCCATTAATACCGGCATTTCGAAGTCCCTCATCCATAAATTCCGCAAATTGCAGGGTATTCTGCATTTTTCGCAAATAAGCTGGTATTTTCAATCCAACATTTCCACTATAGGTAATTTCTGGCGGGCCTTTTTTGCCTTTCTTCGTGGTCACCAAAATAACACCATCAGCCGCACGTGCGCCATAAATAGATGCAGCAGCATCTTTTAAAACAGAAACTTCAGCAATGTCATTGGTATTGATGGTATTAATATCACCAGGTATACCATCAATGAGGATCAAGGGTTGGTTCCCATTGATAGAAGAATATCCTCGTATTTGCAGACCATAACTTTGATTTCCGGGTTGACCGCTTCCTTTGGTGATGGTTAAGCCAGGTATTGTGCCTTGCAGGGCATCAAAGCTATTGTTTAAAGGCCTGTTCTCAAAAACATCAGATTTAACTGTAGAAATGGCTCCGGTTACAGCACCTTTGGCCCTTGTTCCGTAACCAACTACCACAACTTCCGAAAGTTTCATATCACTTTTAACCATTTTTACTTCTAAAGCAGTTCTCCCCTTCAGGATAACCTTCTGGGGTTCATAACCCAATGAAGAAAATAGGAGAACAGGATTTTCAGCGGAAACATCCAATACAAAAGCGCCCTCACCATTGGTATAAGTACCAGTTTGAGTACCCTCTAAATGAATGCTTACCCCAGGCAACGGCTGCCCGTCGGAAGCATCTCTGACCATACCCGTTACTTTTTGTTTCTGTTCATTATCCATCCAGAAAGGTTTTTCATTCGTTTTCTTTACAATCAGAACAGTTTTATTTTTAATGGTATAAGTA
>NZ_QAIL01000251.1 GCF_003061025.1 Pedobacter sp. HMWF019
TTGAAGAGCGTATTAAACCAACTTATCATTGATAATCCTTTACTGATTCTCCTTTTCTTACTTGATTTATAATATCTGTTGTAATTAATTTAACTTTTTTTAAGTTGGATTAATTACAACACGCCGCCGACAGGGCTTTTACTCCATAGTCTCATTTTTTGAGTGGGGAATGGTTTTTGTATAAATCTTGGTTTTCAATTGTTATTTTAGAGAGAAAATAAACTAAATACGATGAGAGCAATTAATCCCTGGATCAACTTTAATGGCAATGCCGAAGAGGCGTTCACTTTTTACAAATCGATTTTTGGCGGTGAGTTTACAAAGATCATCCGTTTTAAAGACTTATCAGGACCTGAGTTTGAGGTAGCGGAAGAGGAGGCCAATAAAATAATGTATATCGGTTTGCCGCTTGGCAAGAACAATGTGTTAATTGCCAACGATGTTCCTGGATTTTTGGGTCGGGTAAGTGAAAGTGAAAACCGGTCGAAAATATATGTGGATGCGGAAAGCCATGAGGAGGCGGATAAGATATTTAAGGGATTATCATTAGGTGGAGATGTGGATGGGCCAATTGGCGAGAGCCCTTGGGGTACTTATGCCGGAATGTTCAGGGATAAATATGGTATTGAGTGGATTATTGAGTTTAACCCGGAGTATAACTAGTAAGGTTTTACAGAACGGGATGTCGATGGCGATTTGCTTCTTTTCAGAGTGAGGAGGAGGTGTTAGCTAAGGGATTATTAATATCTTAGCTTATATGCTATGCTTTCGATTATACAGGTACTTATGGCGGTTGAGGTTAGTTACCTTTTTTAAAGCGGGTGTGTTTTTGTTGATTGCTTTAAGTTTTGATGCTTTTGGTCAGCAAAAGAAGCTTCATGCGGAGGCTGTGGTGGTTAAACTTGGCACCGATTCTATAAGTCCGTATTTGTATTTAATTAATTATGGTCATATGCAAAGGGGAATAATTACCAACTCCATCAGCCAAACGCAGAGCATTTATCAGGATGAAACGCATAAAGTGGGTAATAAGAGGCTTGGTGTTATATCTTATCCCTCCTGGAATATCATTAATTTTAAGACTGGGGAAAATTGGGCTTGTTCTATTGGGGAGAATCACAAGACAGCGGTAAGACAATTTGAACCACATATCGATTCTTCTTCTTATTATAGTTTGTCTTATGCAGATAAGTTTAAAAAAATTGCTGGTTTTAACTGCCAAAAGATGATCGTTGTCAATAAGGTTACAAGGGTAGAGGATTCTATCTACGTGTGTAAGGACTTAAATAATTTCGATTATAGATTCGGGAACAAGTTTGGCAAAATTGATTTTATTGTTCGATCTTTTGCTCATGTGGGTAAAACTACTCTTGTGTATACTGTTGTAAAGGCAGATAAAATAGATGTTTCTTCTGATACTTTTGTTATTCCTAAAGATTTTATTCGCTTTGAGAGTAGGGAAGAGTATGTAAAGTGGGCAAAGAAAATAAAGGGGAATTAGCATTTCTCTTCAGGGTGACGGGGAGGTGATGACAGTTCGCTGAATCAGATCATCGAGGGTGCTTTGCCGAATTTTTGCTTGAACGAACGTGAAAAATGGGGCAGACTTTCGAAGCCGAGATCTAAATAAATGGCCGATGGCTTTTGATGTTTCTGTTCGAGTAAATGCTTTGCTGCATGAAGACGTTTATCTAGCAGCCATTGACGGGGCGGCATGCCAAACGTTTTTGTAAAGTCGCGTTTAAAACCTGCCAGACTGCGTCCGGTGAGCCGTGCAAATCTTTCAATGGGGACATTAAAATGAAAATTAGTCATCATAAAGCGCTCCAGATCAATTTTATAAGGTTCTGCAAAATCGAATAAATACGACTTTAATTGCGGCAGACTATGTAATAATAGTTTAACGCCTTCTTTGACTTTGAGCATACCCATATCTTCTGTAAGCGGCCCTGCTACGGCGCGTGCATAAGGAATAATGGATTGAAAATAGCCAACAAGAAATGGATCGGGTGGAATAGGCACATTAGATGGGCCGATATATTTAGGACTGGCACCGATCTGTTCTTCCAGCGCTATTTTGCGCAACAGATCTTCCTGAAGGCAAATGACGATGCTCTCGTAACTTTGACCTGGAAGAGGTGTTTTAGTCAGCGTACCGAGCTGATTTTTACCGACCAGCATCATTTCGCCTGCTTTGACCTCCATGCGCTGTTCGCCCGTTTCTAAATGAAGTTGCCCGGAAACCATCAATACCAGCGTATGATGGTTCCAGAAGCATACTTTATCTTTCCGTTCTGCGGAGAGATAGGAATAGAAGATTACACCGGGTAGTATTTCAGCTGGATTGGTCATTTATCTCTGTAAATAAGTGCCGCCTAAGATGGCGCCAGGTGCAAAAGTAGTGTTTAATAATTCTATTTCAGCCGCCGTAAATTCAATACTCATGGCCGCTATATTTTCTGGTAACCTTGAACGGCGGCTCATGCTTACCAGCGGCATCATATGGTCACCTTGCGCATTTACCCAGGCGATGGCGATTTGTGTAGGTGTAGCTTGTTTATCTTTTGCTAAGACTTTCAATACCTCCACCTTTTCCAGGTTTTTGATAAGGTTATCGCCCTGAAAGCGTGAGAAGTGCAAGTGATAGTCATTGGCTGGAAGCGGCGCTTTCATATCGCCTGTTAACAGACCTTCGGCGGTGTTGGCGAAGGCGACTACAGCGATACCTAATTCTTTAGCGGTGGGTAACAATTCGCTTTCTATCTGACGGTCTGCCAGTGAATAGCCAATTTCCAGCGCGCTTATCGGATGAACCTTATTTGCTTCGCGCAGTTGATCGGCCGTAATCTCAGAAACACCAATGTGGCGCACTTTACCTTCTTTAATCAGGTCGGCTATGGTACCTATAATATCTTCTACTGGTACGCTGCCGTCCATCCGACAGGGCTGGTAGAGGTCTATGGTTTCAATGCCTAAACGGGTAAGCGAATAATTGATGAAATTTTTGATCGCCACGGGGCGGAGGTCCAGGCCCAGCCATTGGCCGTTGTGAAAGAAAGCACCAAATTTAACGCTGATGAAAGCATCGTCCCTGCGGCCTTTAATGGCTTTGCCAATTATCAGTTCATTATGCCCGGCACCATAAAAGTCGCCGGTATTTAAAAAATTGATACCATTGTCGAGCGCAGATTGTATTGTAGCTATGCTTTCCGTTTCATCTGATGTTGGCCCTCCCCATACGGAAGACATGCGCATACAGCCCAAACCTAGTTTGGACACGGACGGACCATTTTGGCCCAGTTGTATTTTTTTGATCGTTGTCATGATACAAATATCAGCTTTCCATCAGCATTGAGCTTATCTATGTGGCTCAAATTAGTTATCCTGGTAGCTCACTATTGGGCGAGGTGGTGATAGCTATGGGTTATGGAAACGGAGTTTTGGTGTTTAGATGTTGATTTTAGTTGGCAGGATTTATCTATTCCGCTAAATTTAGAGCGTGAAGAAATTGTAAAAAGAAATGGCAGCAGTCTCCAAAATTAAAACTTATCATTTTCTCCCCTATAAATATGGGTCGGAACTATTATTGGATATTGGCCGTATCGAAACATTGAATCATTATGTATTAGATAGTACCTTACATCAACTTAGTTTTTACGAGATTATTTTCATTGAAGAGGGGGCGGGTACTTTTACATTGGACGAAAATAAGACAGTGATAACCCCACGGACGATCATTTTTACCAGTCCCGGACAGGTACGTTGCTGGGAAATTAAGCAGGAGGTAAGTGGCTATGTATTGTTCTTTGAAAAAGATTTTCTCCATCTTTTTTTTTCAGACGAACTCTTCCTATATCGGTTTCAATATTTCCATCAATATTCACGTCCAAACGACATGCAGCTATCGGAGTTGCCATTTGTAAAATGTCTGGAGCTTTTATATGGAATAGAAGGGGAGTTCGGGCAGCTTCAGAATGATAGTAATCATTTGATCAGGTCACTTTTATATCAATTGCTTGTACTGCTCAATCGATATTATGCGGGTGTTTACAATGTTCAAAGAGACACCTATGTCCATCCAGATTTTTATAGGTTTCGATCTTTGCTGGAAAAGAGGTTTGTGAATGACCAGAGTGTTGAAGCTTACACAAAAATGCTGAATGTCAGCTCGGGTTTCCTCAATAAAATTTGCAGGCAATTTAGCGGATTATCAGCTCAGCAAATGATTCATTACAAGCTGATTTCAGAAATAAAGAAACAGCTTTATCAAAACAAATCCTCCAAAGAGATTTCCTACGAGTTTGGCTTTTCAGATCCGTCTAATTTTAACCGTTTCTTTAAAAAATTTACAGGGGCCACACCTCAGCAATACCGAAAGAAGATTTAAATGACCATTTTAAATAGAAAATGACCATTTTATTGGGATAAGCATGTTCTAATTTTACCAAAAAAAAAGAACATGATCAAATACACATTTTGTCTTCTCCTGTTCATCATGAGCGTAGTGTTTGTACAGGCAGAACAATTATATGTTAATCCTCAGACTGGTAATGACACCAATTCCGGAATAAATACACGTCCGTTAAAGACAATTATCGAGGCCGCAAGGCGCGTAAACTTAAACAAAGAGCAGGGAGCAACCACAATTTTCCTTTCAGAAGGTGTACACTTATTGACCCAAACTGTTGTATTCAGCAATGACAAGTATACCTTTAAAAACCGTCTTGTCCTTCGTGCGGATGTGATGCCTGATGATGCAGATTGGACGCCTCAAAAAATGCCGGTTGTGGTAACAGCCGTTCCGCTTGCACCAGGTATTGGGGGAGAAGAAGCGAAAGGGATACAACCCGAGGTTAGCCATGTGACCATTGAAGGCCTAAGATTTACCGGCAGTCCAGATTACTCTTATATAGATGGAACGAATCTACGTCGTTCGTATCCAATATGGCGTGATGGAAAAAGATTGGACGATCTGCTTGTAACACAATGCCTGTTTGCTGGTGATGTGGATGTATTGCCCTTGCATGTGGGGGTTATAGCCAATGGTTATGGTCTTGTTATCGACCATTGTGTTTTCGTCAATTGCAAAAATCCAGTTGTTTTCTGGCAAACTGATGGAGGGATTGGTAGCCGTAATGCCATGCTTTATTCGCTGGTGTATGGCTGTTATTTCAGTGGCGTTTGGACTACAAAAAGTACCAATGGAGAGGATTTCGATTTTCATAACAACATTATAGCAAACTGTAGTACCGTTTGGATAAGAGAAATAGGAAGTACACGCCGGTACAAAGCTTCTGATTGCATTTTTGCTGGCAATACCAATCTGGCTGGATTTGGAAGTGGCCCGTTAAGCGGTAATGATGCAAGTTCAACAGATTTTCTGGAAATGAAAAACGTACAAACTACCGGAACTGTAAAAATTGAAAAAGACCAGAGTAAACGCAATTACCTACAATTGGCGGAAGGTTCGATAGGTTCAGATCTGCATGCAGGACTTTTTAAAAAGAATCTGTAGTTACTTCTATTACATATGAAAAACAATTAAATAACAAATCTTAAAAAACAATTATGAAATCAATCTCAAAAAAATCTTTATTAACAGTTATGGTCATATCAGTAGGTATTATGTTTTTAGCATCATGCAAAAAGAAATCTGGCGATAATCAAAATAGCGGTAATAAAGTTTCAATGAAAATTACGGTAACTGCAAACGGAGCTGACGCCAGTGACCAAGTAGACTTTAGGGTAACGGCCGGAAACCATGACGCCAGCCAATACGGCGCTCCTGTATGGAAAGTGAACGGAACAGCCAGAGGAAATGAGAATATTGTTTTAGTAGGTTCAAGTGATTTTACTGGAAGTACAAAAACTTATGTATTTGAAACAGTAAAACCATTTGATTTTGGATCTTTGGCTGTAGACATTATAAACAGTGAAGGTGGTCCTATAACAATAAGCTATAAAACTGAAGTTAATGGTAAGGTGGAAACGAATGAAAATGTAGTGGTTGCAGTAGAACAATCTCACAATAAAAGACTCGCGTATGGATCGAATGAATAAGGGGTATTAGGTACTTAAAAGTTCAGGATGCCGTGGTGGTGTTAGCGATTGGCTGAATCAGACAGCAGCATCCTGAATGAATATCTATTTAAGATACCTGTGCGAAGATTGGTTTATTGGATTCTTTTAGGATGTAGGTATCTCCTTTTTGGTATAGGGCATATTTGTCTTTTTTCCAGACTGAGCTTCTTTTTGTTCCTCTTGTTCTGGTGAGTATGGTACTTGATTTTGAGCGTGGGACGAATATCTCTGCTTGTTTGTTATCTGCACTGAAAATAACCGTTGCGTTGAAGGTAGCGGATCCTTTTGCATTGACTTCCTTTAATTGGGTTTTTTGCTCGAAGAGCCTTACGCAATCCTTTTTTATAACGGAGTAGGTGTATCCGGCAGAGCCTATACAGCCGTGTTTATCTCTGTCGCCGCCCACCATTACTGGTTTGGATGGTTTGGCGGGTGATTGGGCGAATGTGAAGGTGCAGAACATTGCGAATGTTAGGCTGAGGAATAGTTTTTTTGTGTTCATCTTTTTAAAATCTAGGTGAAAAATTCTATTTGATTTAAGTTAGTTGTTCTTGTTAGTTATTCTTACTGAGAATCTTGGTTTAACCGGGAGTTTTCTTTGGTGTCTCTCATAAATACATAAACTATTAAAGAGAGGAAAATGCAAAAAGTAATATACCAATAGTAATACGGTTCATGGTTCCAGTCTTTGAGCCATAATGCGATATACTCTGCTGTTCCTCCAAAAATTGCTACGGTTAACGCATAGGGAAGGCCTACGCCCAAGGCTCTGATCTCTGCTGGAAACAATTCTGCTTTTACTACTGCGTTGATGCTGGTGTAACCGCTTACGATAACTAAGGCAGCCATTAAAAGGAAAAAGGCTTCCCATTGGGAAGTGGTGTGGCTCAGGGTAGTGAGTAAAGGAACTGTACAGAGGGTTCCTAAAATGCCAAAACTAATTAATAGGGGGCGACGACCGATTTTATCGGATAATGCACCAAATACGGGTTGCAGGCAGGCAAAAATGAATAAGGTGAAAAAGGACATCAGGGTAGATTGCTCTTTACTCATATGGACCGTATTCACCAGGAATTTTTGCATGTAGGTGGTATAGGTGTAAAAAGCAAGTGTGCCGCCCAGGGTGAGGCCGATCACCGTGGCCACTGCCTTTGGATGTTTTAGCAGTTCTTTTAGTGTTCCTTTTTTGTCCTTTGGTTTTAGTTTCTGATTTTCAAAAGCCTGGGTTTCTTCCAGGTTTTTCCGGAGGTAAAGTGCTACGATGGAAAGTATGGCGCCGAAAGCAAATGGAATGCGCCAGCCCCATTCGGATAGCTGCTCTTCGGAGAGAAAAAACTGCTGTAAAGCAATTTGAATGGCCAGGGCAAGCAATTGCCCGCCAATTAGGGTTACATATTGAAAACTGGAATAAAAACCCCGCCGGTTTTTACTGGCCATTTCACTCAGGTAAGTAGCAGATACCCCATACTCACCACCCACACTAAGTCCTTGTAGCAATCTTGCCGTTAGTAATATAATAGGGGCCAAAAGACCAATTGTTTTATAGGTAGGGGTACAGGCAATCAATAGAGAACCTACAGACATCAGCAACACGGATAAGGTCATGGATTGTTTCCTGCCGATCTGGTCTGCTATCCGGCCAAAAATATACCCCCCAAGCGGACGCATGAGAAAACCAAGGGCAAAAATACCTGCACTATTTAGCAATTGGGTAGTTGGATTCCCTTTCGGGAAGAATGATGATGAAAAATAAATGGCAAAAGCAGAATAGGCATACCAGTCGTACCATTCTACCAGGTTTCCAATAGATCCGCCAAATATAGCCTTGAGTTGCCGGACGGAGATCCGGTTTGCAGTTGAAGATATTTGGTCAGGGTGTTTTATGGTTTTCATAAGAGGAGCAGCCAATTAACTGTTTAATATACACATATATTAACAAAACTGCCCAATCG
>NZ_QAIL01000026.1 GCF_003061025.1 Pedobacter sp. HMWF019
ACAAAACATTATTCAAACAACCAAAATGTACTGTAGATGAGCAGCAACGACAAACTGCAGTTATATCATTTTTTTTGCAATACCCTTCTTGTTGATTACTTTTAGACTTAAATCTATATCATGTCATTTCAGGCAAAATCAATTACCAAAGACCACATACTTGAAGCTACCAGCCAAATAGAGTCCAACCAAATTTCACTTCATCCAGGAACAGGTTACGAGGTTTTTATTGAAGGTAGGGCTTATCCTCCCAAAGAAATTATCCGCTATGCACACAAGTTGGCAACTGGTGATGATCCCGGTAAGATTTACGGTGGTAAACAGGTTAACCAAATCCTTCGTGATCTAGGTTTCGACGTTAAACGAAAAATCAAATTCTGGAAACTTGGCTGCAACTGGGAATCACGTAATCCGAGTTTTTTTGATATTATTCAAAATCAACGAATTGTTATCACTGTCGATAAATTTCCATTCAGGATTAACGATATTGTACTAATTACTGAGGGGTTCACCGTATACGCACTCGGAAAAGTGATCTCGTCACTTCAACCAATCACTGAACTTCCACAGTTACAGCGATCATTGGAAGATCATAAAGTACCATTTGAAGATTGGTTGCTTTATGCAGAGGTTGAATGGTATGATTTGAGTGATACACAAATATTTCGTTACATGCTACAACAAGGCATCCGACAGGTGCATAAGCAGGATGTAATCGACAAAGTATTGGATATCTGGGAAAACCGAGATACTGTTTTGAACCGAATTAATTTCTATGTCAAGGAGTATTTGGAAAAACCTGAAGCACATTGGCAATATCCCTGTTTTGCATTAATTCCAAAAATATGGAATGACTTTGGTTTCCAAACCTGTTTTGAGCTATTCCTCTATACATCGACCGAAACACGAGAAGGATTTGGAGAAATAAAAATCTTACAACGAGATGAGACAACGACAAAGCTGAGCCGCCATTTCACTTCCCTATCACCTGATTTTTGTTCACTTGGACAAACATTATCGTATTATAAAACGCTTCGAATAAGCTTTCCTTCGGAGTTTATAGATATTGGGCGAGCATTACGCGATTGCGTATTAATTCCTGGCATACGCGAGGAATTTGAACAACTACCTGGCTTCCAAAGGTCCTTAGTACGCTCAAGCGAAGCACTAAAAACACTATATGAATCAAACGATCTTTTACAACAAGGGTTAATTAATCCAGATCCTCAATTTAATTTTACTTTCGAATATATGGTATCGGGCGCTGCAATGCCTCATGTGATTGACTTTAGTTTCAACTGTGATAACAGTTTACCAAACAGCTTCTTTTGTCTTATCGGTAAGAATGGAACCGGTAAAACACAGATATTGTCACAGCTCGCAAAAAAATTATCCAACAACAACGAAGCCGGTGAATTCCGATCGAAACGCCCCTTGTTTACGAAGATTATTGCTGTTAGTTTCAGTTTATTTGACAAGTTTGAGATACCAAAAACAGAAGACATAAGTTATGAGCTGATCAGCTTCAAGGATAACAAAGGACAATTAGATGAGGCGCATATTGCAAATCGGCTTTGGCGCGCATATAGCCACTTATTGAAAAGCCGTACGAGAAAGAACATTTGGTTGAACTGTATACAGAACTCGTTAGACATCGATTTTATGCGCATGAATCTAGCTCAACTGGAAACTATTGTTTCTCAACAGGATTTTGAAGAAAAACTCAATTCTGGTCTAAGTTCGGGTCAGCGAATTATCTTTCATTTTATAACGCGGTTGATTTCTGTTATGGAGCAGAATTCAATTGTTATTTTTGATGAACCAGAGACACACCTACATCCAAACATAGCGGGGAAACTAATTTCCGCTTTACGTTATGTGCTACGAAATTTCGGTTCAGTTTGTATACTAGCTACACACTCTCCGGTTATTGTCCAAGAGATTCCCTCACGTTTCATCCGAATTTTAGAACGGGAAGACAACATCCCGATGATTCGTCAGCCACTTATCGAGTGTCTAGGTGAAAATCTGACTAATATCAACAATGATATTTTTCGGATAGATCAAGAGAACGCACTTTATAAAATCACTTTACACGAACTGGCCAATCGCTTCACGATGGATCAGATTGATAGCATTTTCAATAACCAGCTCAGTTTTAATGCTAAAGTATACTTACAAACGATAATCCGATCCGATAATGGTCAATTGTAATTACATCCACCTCGACGAATACCAGTTTTTCCGAATAGTAGTCAGTGAAAAAAAACACAAATCCCGCATAATACTTCAGCCAATATGTCAACGGATTGAACAGGCCTATCTAACCTACCTGAATGATTTTGACAGCCTTTGCGGACAGCCCGAATCACATTTTGCTACAGACGATCAAAACATTCGTACCGCTTTACAGAAATGTTATTCCAGCAGTACCAATTCGTTTACACAATTCAGAGCTAACTATTATAATCATCAGCCACCGGCGGTCCGGGACCTGTGCCCATATTGTATGATTGACACACCTTACACTCTTGATCACTATGTTGGCCAAACTGAATTTCCTGAATATTCTATTTTGACCAAAAACCTATTACCTTGCTGTTTTAAATGTAATCAACAAAAGAACGAGACTTGGCGATCAAATAATGTTAAAACGTTTCTTAATTTTTATGATGATCGCTTCTTGCAGTATCCATTTTTAATTGCTGACATGCAATTTATCCGAAATATCGCAATACTAAGTTTTACACTTATACAACCTGCTGAAATCAACAATTTACAATTTGCGTTAATTAACCGTCATTTTAGTGCACTTGGTCTTTTAGAAAAATACAACAAGAAATCGAACAATCGGCTATCTTCCGAGATAAAAACGATTCAGTATATGATGGGTGATGGGTGGATAGATGCTGATATTAGAGCTCAATTATTAGCGCGTTACAATGGTTTTTCTATTCAATACGGTCCGAATTACTGGGAATGCCATATTTATAAAGCACTGGCTGACCATCTCACAGAAATACGACTGCTTTAAATCACTAGCTGAATTCAATAAATTATCCAATGCTATATGGTAAAGTCCACACAGAGGCTATCACAAACACTGTTAAAATGTAAATGCAGTTAAAAAACAATCTATTCGGGATTTAGATTCTTGAGTTGGATCATATATTTGAACGAAATAATAATGATATTGACGGTCAACAAAATGGAGAATGCTGTAACCACTACAAAACTCGCAGTCGCGGTATTATAATTTTCCATATCAAAGCCTGTGGATCTATAATACTGATAGGCAATTTTAAGTTGATTAATAAACTCAGGAATAAATACAAGGGTAAGTACAATAGACCCAAAAAATAATGGTATAACTTTACTGTTCCGAATAATCTTTGCTTTTTCGTAATCTAAGGCATTATCCTTTTTTAGGCTTCCAGATTTTGGACTGATATCTAAAACACCTTTGATTTCAGGATAAAACAGACTATATATAGTGGTAAGAATTGCTACCAGTAAACTCGCGGAGGATAGGATATCGGATATATTATGCATTGTAATCTTTTATTGTTGGTGCTATCCTAAAATGATTACACAATTCGTTATAGGATGAATTTTGAATTGTATATATCCCATTAGTTTCTGAATCTTTCACAACTATAGGGAGCTTAGTGCTAATCGATCCAAGGATCTTATTTAATTCATCCTTAAAAAATAGATTATTAATGGGAAGTTTAAAATCTGCATTAGCATTCTTCAAAGCTTCATCATCTAACAGACGTTTAAGCGACTCAAAAATAATGGTACTGAGCTCATATTGATATTTTGCAGTGATGGCTCGGATAAGACCACGGGCTTCGGTTGGGGTCACTTGAAAAAGTGCGCAGATTTGTTGTTCACCGGGAATTTGTCCATCAAAATAATATTTGATCAAGTTGAGCAGTCTGAATTCTTGCATGTCTTTCCCTCTTGTAAATACTCGCTGACCTAGGATCATCTTATTATACTCCGATAAGGAAGCTTTTGCAATTTTTGAGAGCTCATCCCCAAGTTGTTGATCATTACATTTTAAAATGTTTTTTAAAAGATCTGTTTCTTCTTGTGAAGCTTCGAAATCAAATTGTATTGTCTTGTTCATTTAGCGTATCTTGTTTAGCTTATAGTAAAAATCTATACATTATTCTATAAAACTAACGATTTTATTTCATGCTGTTCATTCAAAAACTACACAACTATGTATAACAAATTATAATATTTCTATTTCTTCATCATTGAACCATCCAAATTCAATAGCATTTCTTCTAACTGCTTGAGGATTGTCAGAATAAGCAACTATAGCTAGACTTTCTTTAGCCCGAGAGCATGCAACATAAAACAGCCGTCTTGTACGATCAATACCTGTTTCCTTCCCCTCATGAATATTCTTGTGGTCACCAGTGCTTAACTCTTTTGCTCCAAATAGTTTATCATAACTAAACATAAAGCCTTTAGACTCTTCATCATCAATAATTACCATTACTCTAGGATATTCTAATCCTTTGACCCCCTGATGTGTTCCAAATCTTGAACTTTCACTTAAGTATGCGTTGTAATTGTAAATTTGAGAGAAGGGAGTTTCTAATGCTTTATTCCAGGCAGCTAGCATGTCATCTTTACTTTCAGCAGGCTCTGCAGATTCTTCAACAATATCTGACAAGATAGTAGCGAGAGGGTACAGAGCATCTGGAATTGGGAAAAGTCCAGATTCAGCAACATTACGCAAAACCTGCAATGAAGTAGGTTCCTTATTGCTTTCCCATAGCAAAAATAGACTTTGGACTGCATCATTAGCCTTTTTAACTTGGCTGAGTTGAGTCTCACTTAAAGATAGTTCATTCTTTCTTAGCAGTGCTGAAGAGTGTTTTACAATTTTAGCTATTTTAAATTTGTTACCTTCCTGATGTGCTTCAACTAGTGGCAATATTATTCTTGTAAAAAAACCAATACTAGAAAGAGAGCCATCTAATAATCCCGTCTTCAGAACATCCTGTTCGTATAATGGCTCAAAAAAATCGAAAAAACCCATTCTCTTCGCTGCCATATGATGCTCTAATATTAATATTTTGAACTTATCATGGTCTGGCATCCAAAGCTTATCTCCAGTAAGTTCAGCCATTTTTCTTGCTGCCATTTTTTCAATTTCTGTTTTATCAGAGGTCCTTGGAGAAATAAAAAGCTTCACGAAACCCTCTTCCTTTTCAACTCTAGGGATTTGAAATTGACTATCTACACTTTTACGAATATCATTTACTAAGTTAATGATACGCTTATTGGAGCGATGATTCATTTTCTTAGAAGGAGTAATCCATCCTAACGGAAGTTCTCGGCCGAGGTTTTCCTTTCCATCGGAATAAATCCTTTGCATTGTATCACCGAATAATCCAAGTGATAACCTTGTCTGTTTTTTCACTTGAAGTTCAAACAGCGAATCAATTAAATCCTTCTTTGTATCCTGACTCTCATCGACTAGAATCACTGGAAATCGATCTGAAACAATGTCTTGCATGAGCGGTTTATTTTTTATGAAATAAGCTGTAAGTGCAATTACTTCTGTATGATTTAATGCATCTCTTGTTGTATTGTCTCCATTAGGATTGTATGTAAACTTCAGAATTGAATCTAATGATTCTAGTCGTTTTGATTTTGATTCGATTTTCCTTGCTCTTTCCATAGAGGTTTTATTCATCAAATCTCTGCTCTTTGCCTGAGCAATTTCAAGTTCTTCTATTTCCAATTTGATGTTTTGTTTTAACCACAAACGAATATCTTGGGTAAGATGACTAATCAACTCCCAACTAAAGCTGTGAATAGTACTGATAC
The DNA here is from genome assembly GCF_003061025.1 of Pedobacter sp. HMWF019. Taxonomy (GTDB): domain Bacteria; phylum Bacteroidota; class Bacteroidia; order Sphingobacteriales; family Sphingobacteriaceae; genus Pedobacter. The sequence goes on from NZ_QAIL01000026.1 coordinate 5,857, forward strand.
TAAATATAGGATCATGTTCCAGACGATGTGTAATTTCATCTGCAGCTGCATTTGTATAAGTGATAATAGCTACCTTCTGCCTCCTTAAACGAAAACTGCTACCATAATCAATTTTAAATCTGCCCAATACATTAACAAGAGATCTGGTTTTGCCCGATCCAGCCCCGGCGAAGAGAAAAAAACTTTTAGGGCATGCAGGGTTTAAGCAATTGAATATTTCTTCATCGACCCCTACATCAATGTCATTCCCATTTTGGATTTCACTCATATCCTAGTCGTTTTTAATCCAGGTTTATTAACTGCTAATTTTTTCTCAATCCAAGCGAGCCCCTGATTAATATATTCAGGTGGTTGTAGTGTCTGAGGATCCTGGAAATATAGAAGTTCAAGGGCAAATTCAGCTTTCTTAGCTCCTTTAGCTGTGATTGCTTCGTACATCAGCGTTGCTGACCTTTCGGGATCCGATTCTGTTGCTGCATTAACCATCTTTTTAATTAGCCCCGTTCCACCAGTGATAGTGGAAAACAATGAAAGGTTTGTTAATACTAATGAATCTTCGAAGGTATAGGGGTAAACCTCTACAGGATTTTTACATTGTATTAATTGAATAGGGATTTGATAAGCTACTTTAATCGGATTATCATTAGATTCCTTTTTTTCCTCATCCAACACAAGCAAACCATCAAGATCTTTAATCTTCGGGAGCCAGGTTTTAATTGTTTCATTCCCCGTTTGAAATTCTTTAGACTTTCCTGGCTGCACCTTTGAGTAATTTGAATTAGGATCAACAGAATCCAAATCCGTAATCACAAGGCAAATAATCCCTAAACTTTCAATTAAGGGCTTGAGTGTATGGGCATGACTTCCCCCAATTTCTAGTAGTGACAAATAACAATTGTCAAGTTCACTATGTTGCTTAATGAAATAAGGTACTAACATTCTTTCTGCAGGCCCTTCTACTAAAATAACAGCATCAGCAAAAAACAAATCGCAGTGAGTCGTTTTCAAATATCGAATCGCAAATTTCGTTGTCTCATCGTCACTTCCGAAGGTTTTCGAAAGATTTACAACGGTAGAAGTTTGACTAATTCCGGGCAAAGGTTCCGATCTCCTAAAATATCGTAGTGAGGTAAATTTAGCTTCATGTGCAATATGATTAGAATGGGTGCTGATCACAAGTTGAGTGCTAAAGTTCCCACCAGCTTGTAAATTTGCATGACTTCGTAATATTTCGTACGCTTTTTTTATAAAGACCTGTTGAACTTGTGCATGCAAATGAGCTTCAGGTTCTTCAATCAATACTAAGTGTAATGGTTCAAACTCGATTACCCCCAAATCTGTTTTATCATTAAAATTTTTACCAACTTGCATCCACTCATCACGAAAACGGATTAATTTGAAAATGATTGAAATTAAGTTTTGATAGCCAAGCCCATTATACTTTTCCGGAAGTGATAATCCTTCTTCAAGAACATATTGGACAGCAGATTCATGATTTAATCCATCAAGTGTATTGAATTGACTAGATAAATTAATTGTGGGATTGCCAAAGCCAGGATAATTTAAAATTTCAAGCTCCGCAAGTGACTCTTTAAAACATTCCTTTAAATTCTGGTCAAAAAGTTTCTTAGCATCATTAATAGCACGTAATGCATTAATATCATCCGTTGTTGGATTGATTGTAGGATTTAGATGTTTGTCATAATAACTGCGAAGCTGTCCAGATAAATTTTTGATGCTCGAAACACTTTCATGGCTATCAGAATTAACATCAGAAAATCCACGCTGAGCATTAATAATATCTATTTTGATTAATCCATTGAAGGCGTCCCCTTCTATTGGAATATCACTCACATTCAATATTTGAGGTGATGAAGATTGTTCAGGATCTAAAAGATACGTATGAACCTTAAAAAATTTGTTTAGATTGCTTTTCTGATCAAGAAAATCCCAAAGTGTCACAGGCCATATATTAAAATCATCGCTATCTACCTTTCCAAGTTTGACAAGACTTTTTGCAATTTTGGATGCTGACGTAAATTCCCGAAATAATTCATTTATATCTAATGGTTCATATCTCAATCTAATCCCCAATAACCCACCTTTCCATTCCAGTGTCGGTATCAGATGATGTATATAATGTAATTCACGCTCCTCAACCCGCAACCATACGTCCAAAGCCGGAAGATGACTAACCCACTGATCTATATTTAGATTCAAATCTTCCAAACCTGCATTACACCATTCTTCACCTAAGGCATTCAGTTTTCCCCAATTTGATAATGTGAAATCACGTGTTGTGAACTTCGTTTTTAATTTGAAGAATAGTATCAGAGCATCCATTGCAGTTGTTTTACCACTGTTGTTGGCTCCTACAAAAAGTGTTTGATTGTCTGTAAAGTCGATCCGACAATCTTTTAGTTTGCGAAAATTCTGAATATGTACAAACTCAATTTTCATATGATTACGTTAATTAGTATTTGAAATAAAAATAGAGTTTTTAAGTATAATTTTCACTCAAAGTTTAAAGA
>NZ_QAIL01000252.1 GCF_003061025.1 Pedobacter sp. HMWF019
AAATTGATCTCTTTTACATTAGATAAGTGGGATGCAACGGCATCAGTAAATTCTTTCGCAGTAACCCCATCAATAGGGAAGACTAATGTAAAATGCGGTTTGATAACCGAAAATAATTTATCATGCTTTTCACGACAAGTCTCAACCAAATGATTATCGTCTGCAGATAGTATGGGGTATGCGATTAAAGCAAAAGCCATCATTTTAAATTTTATCAGCAAATGAAAGAATTTTTCTTTGAAATCAGCACTTGGTATCCCGCAATTCCATTCATAAATTACTGTTCACACTTTTGGTTGAGTAATACACCAACCTTTAATCCATAAACCATTCGTTTTTATCATTTGTCAATGTTTCGGTTATTCTTTACAGATAGCTTTGCACAGGATATCTCAGCGATTAACTGTTTAACTGAATTTAAAAAGCCTGGATATAAAATCTAACAAAATACTAAGATGAAAAACAATAATAATTATACCATATACGAAAAATTAACCGAACAAGGCTTGCTCTCAAATGAAGATCAACCAAGCTTGAAGAGTCGGCTTATCGTTGGCCTGCTACGTCTCCTTCCCATTAAAAAGCGATTGGCGTCAGCTGCAGCCGTTCAGCAACAGGTACGCAAATTAATATTGCGACCGGCACCTTACGGCCCTGCCGGACTTGGGTCTGATATTGCGGTGTCTTTGAAGAATGTGGCAGGATGGCCGGTGTATTATACGGCACTTTCTGAAAATCCAGAGAGCGGAGACCATGTGGTTTTTTTGCATGGTGGTGGCTATATTAACGAGATCGTTCGTGCGCATTGGCGCTTTATCGATTATTTGAATCGTAATGCCCGTGTCCGTTGCATCGTTCCCATATATCCTTTGGCTCCCCATGCTACTGCAAAGGATGTCGTTCCCGCAATGGGAGAACTACTGCGGAAGATACTGGCGGATGCCGGTTCAGCAAAAGTTACGGTGATCGGAAATTCCGCCGGTGCCGGACTAGGACTGGCCGCGACGCAATGGTTACGGGACAATGGGCATAACCAACCGCAAAGGCTTGTGCTCATCTCTCCCGGAATAGATGCTTCGATCAATCGGCCGGAACAACAGGAAATTGCCGATCGCGATCCCATTCAGGCGATACCAGGTGTTATTGAAGTTGGGCGCTTGTATGCCGGTGAGCTAGATGTCACCCACCCATATGTTAGTCCGTTAAATGGAGATATCGGCGGACTGCCACCAATGACAGTATTTTCCGGTACGCTTGATCTTCACTATCCCGCGAGCATTGATCTGGCCGTAAAGGCACGGGCGGCAGGCGTACCCATCGATTTCCATTTAAAAAGGGACCAGCCACATAATTATGCGGCGATGCCCACTCCAGAAGGGAAACAGGCACGGGAGCTTATTTTAGCATTATTGAAATAATTATCCCAACAAGCCAAGTACCTCACGTAGCATCGCAAAATAGTTAAGCCAAACCGGCAAGCTGGAAACCCTGAAAAAATTTTCCATTTCATGAAGATGAAGTAGACGCCAATATCTTACTCCTTTATTGTTTTACAACAGGAGGAAGTTTTCTGATTTTTTCCTGAATAGCCGTCCTTTCCGTTTGAGTTTTCGCTAATGCGTAAGAACGCAGAAAACTTTCTCGTGCTTTTTCCAGGTCACTATTTTGATAAAGTTCACCCAACAGGCTGAAATAAAAATGGTTGTTTCCCGGGTTCAGCTTTTCGGCTTCAATTAATGCGAGTTCCCAACCCTCCACTTTATATAGCGCAAAAATCCGATTAAGAGCAACTGCTGGTGAATAATTGACAAGCAACAACTGGGTATAGAGTTTTAAAATGGCTTCCCATTTTTCTTTGGTATCCACTTTTAAGCAATGCCAATAAGCTATCTGTGCCTCGATATGATAAGAACTCATTTCATTGCCCTGTGCAGCATAATCCAGATAATGAACCCCTTGGTTAAAAAGTTCCACATCCCAAAGTTTTTCATTCTGCTGCGCATAGGGTATAAAATAACCATTTTCCGTTTGCCGTGCGTTGAAGCGCGAAGCATGAAAACACATCAACGCGACCAGCGCATTTGTTTTGGGGAGATTAGTTTTCTCATAATTGGTCAGCAATAGTCCCAATTGCAGCCCTTCCCGGCACAATTCCTTTCGTAGGATCTTGTTTTGTGTTCGAGAATAATAGCCTTCGCTGAAAAGCAGATAAATAATATGCAGCACATTATCAAGCCTGTTAGAGATTTCCGTTTCTGATGGCAATACCAGTGTTACGTTTTCGGATCTCAGTTTTTCTTTTGCACGGTAAAGTCTTTTATTGATCGTTTCCTTATTAGTGAAAAAAGCCTCGGCGATTTCATCAATGCTAAATCCGCATAAGATGCGCAGGGCCAGGCCCACTTGTGCTTCACTGGCGATCGCTGATGTGCAAATGGCAAAGATCATGGCTAACTGACTATCTTTTATATTTTGCGTAGAAAAGTCCAGTTCAATAAATTCCAGAGTGGGCTCCTGCAGTTCAGGGATGATTTCTACCGATTTAATTCCCAATCGTTTATTTCGCCTTAAATAATAAAGCGTTTTCTGTTTAGCCACGGCATATAGCCAAGCTGCCGGGTTTGCGGGTATCCCCTTAATACCCCAGGTTTCAGCGGCCTGCAAAAAGGTTTCACTTACCAGGTCTTCCGCCATTTCAATATGCTCCAAGCCAAAGCTGTTGCTGATAACAGCTACCATCTTGGTGAATTCCTGCTGAAATAAGTTTTTTAGATCGCCCTTTACCTGCTCCATAAGTAATAACGACCCTTCCCTGATTCCGGGAAGGATGGTATATAAAAATTTATTAATTAAATACTGGTCTGATCTCTACGCTGCCGCCGCGCTTAAGTATAGGGCAACCATGTGCCACTGTCGTGGCATCATCAAGGCTAGCCGCTCTGATCACCACAAAACTTCCCAATATTTCCCTAACCTCAACAAAGGGGCCATCGGTCACAATTCCGCCGGTTTTAAGCACCCTGCCGGACATATCAAGCCTAATACCTTTATCAACTAACCGTCCTTCGGCAGATATCGCGCCTGCCCAGTCAGCCCATTTCTGGCTTAATGCAGCCAATTCATCAGCTGACAAATTTGCTGTAGTCAAACCCTGGTTGCCTGAATAGCAATGCAAATTCTTTCATTTTTCTGCGTTTTATTTAAAATTAGGTTTTATCCTGCTAAATTTTCATAATTATTTAACCGCATGAACCCCGGGTTTATAAGTACCTACAGCTTCAATATTTGGGAAAGCAAGATTTACACGATTGAAGCCATTGATGGCAATAACAGCTAAAGTAAGGTCAATTAACTCCTGTTCGCTGAATTGCCTGAGTGCGGCTTCGTATATTTCGTCTGATACCGCACCATTCAGTTTCGTTAGAGCTTCAGCCCAGGCTAAGGCTGCACGTTCACCGTCAGTGTAAAACGGGGCTTCACGCCATGCAGGTAAAACATAAAACCTTTGTTCAGTTTCGCCCAGTTCGCGCAGGTCTTTGGTATGCATATCCAGGCAATAGGCACAGCCATTTATCTGTGATACGCGGTAATAAACTAGTTCCAACAACGATTTCTTAACAGGAGACGTGGCTAGGTAAGCACCCATTCCATACATCGATTTCATTATTGCAGGCATCCCTTTTTCGGCAACATTGATTCTTGGTTTCATTCGACTTTTATTTAAAGTTTAACGTTATCCTAATAATGCTCGAGAACAGAAAAATTGGACATTAGTGTTGATAAAATTTTGTACTTAAAAAATAAATTCAATCAAACCTGTCCAATTTATAAGGCTCCTAGCATTATTGAGGTAAAAAAACAACATGGAAAAAAACTTCATCATGCTCATCGGAGGACTGCTGTCTTTATCCGCAGCATTTGAATGCAAGGCACAGAATATCAATGCAATTCGAAAAGAAATCGAAAAAGATAATGCCCTTTATTTCGATCTGTTCAAAAAAAGAAGCATAAAAATCGTTGAACTTTATACCGATGACGGCAACCTGCTTCCACCAAATGCCTCGGTTGTTCGCGGAAAACAAGCACTGATCAAAGACTTTACGGATACTTATGCATCCAATCAGGTCAGCGGTGTTAAATTTTTTACGCAAAATGTATATGGTAAAGAAAGTAATTATATTATAGAGGAAGGAAGCTGGCAGGTATTTGGGACGACCGGGAATGTGATCGATAGCGGAAAATATATTAAGCTTTGAAAAAAAACGAATGGAAGCTTGAAAATATACCGGGATATTTTTAATAGTGACAAAAAAGCTAGCGAACGCAATTATTAACCAATATCAACATGGTAAAATCATTTCACGCCCTGTGCTTGACTGTATGCCGCAGCTATCCGCACTGGCCATTTGGCTGTTGGATAACAGCTAAAAAATTTTCTTACGCTTGTCCAATTTTCATTCTTTGAAGCATTATTATGTAAAATCAATTTTATCATCTTTAAATTATTCAATATGTCAATTTTTCTCACCTTTCTGATGCTGCATTTAATAGGACTTGTCCTCATGGCAGGTACAACACTGATCAATTTTGTTAATTACCAGACATTCTGGAAACTTTTTGAACATCAAAACGAAAAGGCCACTGGCGTACTCTCCATTACTGCCAGATTGCCAAGACTGATAGGTATCGGAGCGGCATTGCTCGTTTGCACAGGTATTGGTATGATCGCTTTAACCCATGGAGTATTGGCACAACAATTATGGTTCCGAATCAAATTTGTACTCGTTCTTTTACTGATCGCCAATAATATATTTAACGGACGCGAACTTGAAACAAAACTTAGCAATATGATCAGCGGTAACGCGTCTGACCTATCGTCACAGGCATTAAATTTAAAGGACAGACTACGAACTTATTATCTTTTACAGTTGGGCATTTTTCTGATCATCATTTTCCTTAGCGCTTACAAATTCAATTAACAGCTAGCATGTGATGTCGGACAATTTTGATCGTATACTATAGTTTAAAACAAACGTCAATTGCCACTGTTAATCGTACGAAACAGGGATATTTATGGTAATATAAACGCAGAAATTTTGATAAATTTGTGGCTTAGCGTTACGCCTTTATTCGCGTGACGGTAATTTAAATAAGAGCCATGCGAAATAGTGCAGATTTCTTAGCGCGATTTTTAGAAGGTGAGGATACTTTTCCGACAGAAGAAACCTTGCTGTCCTCCAAATTCAAGCGTATAAATGTCAAAAAGAACAGTCTCCTTCTTACTTCTGGCGAGGTTTGCCAATACGCTTATTTTATCAGTTGTGGGTGCTTAAGGACATATTTTATCAATGAAAAAGGCGAAGAAAAAACACGCTACATTGCTTTTGAAAATAAATTTGTAAGTGCTTTTGCAAGTTTCATTACACAAGCACCATCATCAGAATATGTTCAAGCGTTAGAAGACTCCGTTTTATTAAGAATAAGCCAAGTTGACTTTTATAAACTTGTGGATACCGATCCTGTTTTTACTTTGCTTTATAGGCAATCTTTAGAACAGGCGCAGATCTTTGCCACCTGGAGAATTGAAACAATGATCAACATGACGGCCAAAGGAAGATATGAAAATTTGCTAGAGCGAATGCCACAAGTCATTTTACGACTATCTAATAAGCATGTTGCATCATTTTTAGGTATAACACAAGAATCATTAAGCCGGCTAAAAAAGAGGGAATGATTGAGATTGTTTTTTTATCATCTAAATTTATAATATGAGTAAAAAGGCAACTGACCTACCAATTTTGAATCTCGAAAGCCAAACCTTTTCAGGTTTATATATCCGTAATCTGGAAAACCAAGTTAGTCAGCTATCTCTGAACACCCTACATCGGGACGATTATTTAATCTTTCTCTTACAGATTTCCGGAGAGAGCGTCCTGGAAATTGACTTTTTCAAAAGTATATTGCATCAAAGCAGTATTTGCTACATTTTACCCGGAAGTGTGCACCAATTATTGTCGGTAAACACACCAAAAGGTTGGTTACTGGCGGTAAACAGTGACCTGATCGATGAGCGTTTCCGGTCAATATTACTGGAAGGCAATGCAGGAAGTCCAATACCGATCGACCCCGATATAATCTCACAATTGGAAAGTATTCTATCGGTCATTTATCAGCAACACCGTATTAAAACGCATAAAAGCTTCACGGTGATGAGCCATTTGGTTTCCGCTTTTGCCGGGATACTTTGTACTGGTACCTCACTTCATATGGATGCTCACGCTGCAGACAGAAACTCCGTTATTGTTACGCAATTTAAAAGCCTGCTAAGGAAACACTATCGTCAGGAAAAATCACCGTCCTGGTATGCAAGTCAGTTAAATTTATCCACATCATATTTAAATGAGTGCATTAAATCCGCTACCGGGAGCACAGTGAGTACCTGGATACAAAAGGAGATTGTACTTGAAGGAAAACGGCTCCTGGCATTTACAAAATATAGCACAAAAGAAATTGCCTATGATTTAGGATATAACGACCCCGCATATTTTAACCGGCTATTTTTAAAACTCACAGGAACAAGACCAGCTGCGTTTAGAAATAATCACCATAAATAGTACATGTTTTTCCCCTAATCAGACCTGTTTCCTAATTGACAAACACTGTTATTTTGCATTAAAAAACAAACTACATTCCAATGAAAAATAACAAAGCAATCTTCAAAGAACTATTCCAGGACATGTTCGCAAATCAGGTTTACAATGAATCTGTAATCTCCCACTATTTCACACCTGAATATCGCCAGGAAGTGGATGGCAAAATTCTTATCTACGAACAGTTTTGTAAACACATCATGGTTCAGAAAGAAGTTGTTGCATCAATGACTTTTGAGTTTCAAACACTCATTGAAGAACGGAATATCCTTTTTTCAAATCATATAGCAACCATAAAGATGAAGAATGGCGAAAACCTGGAAATCAGGATTATTGGTGAATTTCATTTTATAAATGGTAAAATCAATTATTGTAATGAACTGACACATATGATCAGTGGTGATTCAAGCAATAAAGATTTAGGCTCCAGACATTAAGGATAGACCCGAAGTAATTTTCATATTTGATTGTGTTGTAAGAGTTGTGCCCTTTTCAATTTGGCTGGATACATACTCTTTCCCATTCAAGGTATAGAACGCCGAGTCCTTGAGTAGTTCTAAAGAATTTTCATGTTCCAGTACATTAGTTTCCAAAACTATAAAAATTAACTACTTAAAAAAGGCGATTGAACGTAAATTTATGTTTACGTTAGCCACCACCCAGGAAATAAACTATTTCATCCTTTTAACAGTCAGGCCATAAGCTATATCAAGATGTTTTTTTAACATTAGCAGATTATCCTTACCCGGGTTCACGATACACAACCAATACATTGCTCCGTAAATGGGATGAGGCATCACGACGTTCTCAGTCGTGAAATCTATTCCAGAGTCTACATACGCGCCAATACCTTTCTTTAACGCAACACCATCAAAAGTTGTGGAGAATGAAGCCTTGTCAATACCAATATTCAATCGAAAGAACCCCTCCCTGTTCAACTGAGATGCACTGTCAAACTCGTTGTCACTGGTAACGATAGTTGCAAAAGGCATCATCTTCTCCTGGTCATACATAAAGAAAAGATCACCATTTGCTTCGGTAACGTTTACATTTTTAAAATTAGATAAGATATACGCAGTAATTTCCTCGATGGTCATAATCAATTTTGCTTGTGGTTAAATTGTAAATATCTGTTGCTAACTTTAGATTTGCAAGTAGTTATCTCTTTGTACAAGAGTAACAAAAGGTAAAATTTCACTGATTTACAGCATTTTAAATTTTCGATGCAGCAAAATAAAATGGAGACCTGTCCCTTTCTGGAAGCAATGGATTTGATGACGGGCAAATGGACTACGACGATCATCAATACACTCATGGCCGGTAAAATGAGGTTCAAGGTACTGGAAAGATCAATCCCCGGCATCAACACGGTATGCTGGTTAAAGCGCTCAAACAATTGGAAAAAACGGGAATCGCAAAAGAAATCATCCGGCAAAATCGGATTTTCCATTTATTGGCTCATAGTAAAGCATTACTGCACCACCACTAAAAACCTTGGTTTTTATCAGTTTAAGGATAGTTCTCTTTTTTATATTTTCAAACAACGGCAAACCGCTTCCCTCAACAACAGGGTAAATACAAAGTTGGAATTCATCAATCAAATTAAGTTTAATGAGCTGTACAATCAAACTCCGGCTGCCAACAAAAATAGGCCTGCCTGGTTGTTGCTTAAGCTCTAAAACCTCTTCTTCAAGGCCCCGGTTGGCCAGCTTTGCACTATCCCATCCTATATTTTTCAGCGTGTGGGAAAAAACTATTTTTTGAATTTTATCTATCGCCACAGCAAAGTCGTCCATTGTTTTTTCACCCGAAGGACCTTTCACCATAGGTTGCCAATATTCCATAAGTTGATAGGTTATTCTACCATATAGAATTACATCTCCCTCATTCAACAGATCCGTATAATGTTGATGTATTTCTTCATCTGGAATCCCTGCCGTATGGTCGCAGAACCCATCAAGCGTCATGTTAATTGCTGCAATTACTTTCCTCATATAGTAAATTTACCGTATCACACTGAAATACGCAGGGTTGAATTATGACAAAAGCAATGGCAATCACGACAAAGGCAAAAATGTTTCATGTAAATCCAGCCATTCTAAACGCCCTTCTTCACTAAGAACAAATAAAGCCGTCGAAATCCGCTTATTATCTGCCCCTCCACCAGTTTGGGTTTCTACATACTCCATCAATATTGCTCCCTCCTGTTCAAAACGCAGCTTAATATCTTTAACTTCCAATACAATTCCCGGTTTCGCAGCATATACAGAAGGTAACCAGTCTCCCAAATCAGCTCGGCCCTTATATGCTCCCGTCGGACTGATCATCCTGAAATTTAAATGAAACTTCTTCAAAGCCAGCATTTCTTCTTTTTCTTCCGGGCTCATCTCTCCCCTAAACCATTTTTCAATCTGTTCATGAAAATGAACAATTTCATATCTGGCCAATTCATTTAAATTCATAATTATAAATACTTATTGTTTTTCAATTTTATCCCATAATTTTACGGCTACATTGTCTGCAGCTTCCAATACCCTGCCTTCGGGTTGACAGCCTTTTAAGGCTAATACATCTTCCTCAAAAATACCCTGACGCAGTTGAGCTGAATTTTCGGCAAGCCGTCCTTTTATTGCCGATGGAATAAGGA
>NZ_QAIL01000253.1 GCF_003061025.1 Pedobacter sp. HMWF019
CTGGTATATATATTGTTTCCCTGGTCAGTAAGCAACTGGTACACTGCCTCGCCAGGAAAAATATGATGAAAAAGTTCTGCTTCCGGATCATATTTTAAAAGACCATATCCACCTGATCCGATCCAGACAACTCCTGTTTTATCGCAATAGAAGTCCGTTACGGCCGAGATGGCCAGAGACTGGTCAGGTATGTTGGAGATTAAATTTTGTACGTTGCCTGTTTTTAAATTAAGCAGGGTAATTTTGTTATTATTGGAAAGCCATAGATTCTGTTCTCTATCAATAACTGTACGGATTTGATAAGCATCATAACTGTAAATTTTTTTGGGATCATTAAATTCGTAGTCCGCAAACTGAATGATATCTCTGTTGTTCAGCAATAATCGTTTACCAGCTTTATCTTCCAGCAGTTGGGGAACAAAAGCATTGTCTGAGGAGGCAAACTTGTAGCGTTCCGTTAATTTATACTTGTTTGTTTTCGCATTAAAGAATACTTGCCATATTTTATCTGTAGTGGTAATGAAAATTCTATTTCGGCTGTCAATGAAAAGTCCCTGGGGAGCAGATTTTTTTTTATGAAGTTCAGTTTGCCGATCTATTTGTACAGGAATAAATTCTGCATGATAAGGAACTTTGGTGCTTCCTTTGGTCCGGCTTGCAGCGGGGCCGGCAAATAATTGGATTCTTTCAATTCCATCTCTGGTTTTAATCCATATGGCGCCGCTTTCATCTCCTGATATTTGCAGGATACTATTGGAGTGCAGACTTGGGCCGTCGGTATGATGAAAATGCTCAAAAGTATTCGTCTCCGGGTTGAAAAGATCAATTCCGCTGTTCCGCGTGCCGATCCAGATCCGTCCTTTAACATCCTGATAAACACAGGTCAGGTCGTCGCTTATTAATGTGTTGGCATGGTCCGGTTCATGATGATAGACAACAAAGTTGTAGCCATCATATCTATTTAGTCCATCTCCCGTTGCAAACCACATAAATCCTTTGTTGTCCTGTACAATATCGCTCACAAAACCCTGTGAGAGACCGTTATCAATTCCGTAGGATTGAAAACTCACAGCGTTCAGGGTTTGCTGGGCTGAAGTCTGTGTTATATTTAAAAGAAAAAAAAAGGCAATGCAGAACACAAACCCCGAGGTTCGCTTGAAAGGAGGTAGAAATTGGAAAACTATCATGCAAAAAACGGGGATAATTATTTGCTAAATATGTTTTCAACAATGATTAGGACGATGTGATCATTGTATAAAACTTAAGGAAATATAATTAAAAATTCCTTAAGTTGGATTGCTATTGATTCATTTTAAATCAAGTTTTTCTGAATTGCAGTTGCGACAGCTTCAGAAACATTATGAACATGCATTTTATTATAGATGTTTTTAATATGGTTATTAACGGTAAAAGGGGATATGAAGAGCTCAGTAGCAATCATTTTATGGCTGAATCCCTTTACCAGATAACTTAAGATATCGAGTTCACGTTTAGATAAATTATAGACGTCCTGTTTTACTTTGTTTTTTTTGCTGAAATACTCCAGGACTCTTTTGGCAATTCCCGGAGACATGGGGCCACCACCATCCATAACTTCAAGGATGCCTTCTATGAGTTTTTCATTTGTAGCTTTCTTTAATAGATAGCCATCTGCACCTGCCAGCAAACTATTGAAAAGATTTTCGTCATCCTCAAATATGGTTTGCATAATGATGCGGGTTTGCGGATAATTTTCCATTAACAGTTTAACGCCTGTAATGCCATCTACGCCAGGCATATAAATATCCATCAAAACGACGTCGGGAACATTGGAGCGCAGGTTCTCTACCAGATTGGTACAATCTTCAAAGTCGGCGATGCACTCCATGTTGTCTTGAAGGGATATCAGTAGTTTGAGTGCTTCCCGTCTTTCTTTGTGGTCGTCGAATATTGCAATTTTGATCATCGGTAATTTTGTAATTAATAGACGTTCTGCTTTATAGGGAGCGTCTCCTGATTAAACTCAAAGGTATAATTCGTTTTACATCATTACAATAGCTTAAATAAGCTACCAGAATTGTTAGTAAAGGTAAAATAGGTGAGCGCGACCAGATTGGAGCAGTCCAAAGCCATCGTGTTTGCAGAAACCAATGGGTTTGAACTCATTCGTAACAACAAACAGCTCACCAGCTACGTCGGGCTGGACGTTAGAGAAAAACAGTCGGGAACTTCGGTGAATGGAAAGTCGCAGATATCCAAAAAAGGGAATAGTACACTAAGAAAGGCGATGTATCTACCCAGTCTATCAGCAGTAAAGTGGGATGATCGGTTCAAATCTGTATACGTAAGGATAGTCTCAAAATCAGGGATAAAGATGAAAGGCTTGTTGCGGTGCAGCGAAAAATGTTAGAAATGATTTATACACTCTACAAGAGCCAGAAGAAATAGGATAAGCAATTTTTGATCAAAGAGAATAGTGCACAGATACAGATTGTATAAGTGCGCTATTCAGGCTGGTTCAGGACCGCCTTAAGTAAACAAAAGTAAAAAAACAATATTTCAGTTGAAAATTAACACAGAACCTTACAGGTTCTGAGGCTTGATCAGTAAAGCCTATTTTCTTGGGTGGTGACCGGGCTGGGTACTTAAGGTTTAATAACTCCTTCTATGGAGTCATCATAGGTTTCGCCTTTAACAGCTCCAATAACCCGTTTGACCAAGGCAACTGCCATACCATGTTTGGTATCCCAATAGTAACCTTTTAAAGGACTGAACTTTAGTACAGTAATTCTTGGGTCTTCTTTGCCTTCTGTAAACCATGTTTTTAATAGTGGGTTCCAAAGTTTGTCTATAGACTCTTTATCTTTTGTGATGGTTACTTTTCCATACAGGGTTAAAAAGTCACTGTGTTCAGAGCCTTGCAGGAGTAATTGTACGTGCGGGTCTTTGTTGATGTCGGCATTTTTCTCGCTGTCTTCAGCACTCAGGAACCAGAAGTTTCCGTCATCGTCAATGTGATCTGCAGACATTGGCCGGGTGGTGAAGAGTCCTTCTTTATCATTTTTTGTACAGAAAAAACAAGAGCCTGCTTGTTTTGCGAGTTCCTTTATTTTATCTACGCCTTCTTGTCCTACCAGGTTTTTAAAATTGTCTTCGGGTTGGTTTTTGTTAATAGAATCCATTTTTTAAATTTTTATGTTTTTTAATAGGTTAATGTAGGCTAGGAACAATAATTGGCGTGTATTGTTTACGGCATTCTGGAACTTAGGGGTTATATCGATAGAAGAATGTGTATGTTTGTCCAAATTAATTCGGGTGTATATGAATACTCTTTCAACGGACATACAAGAAGATATACAGACTATTGGACGTATCCCAGTCATATCACGAATACTAGAGGTAATTTGCAGAACTACAGGTATGGGATTTGCAGCGGTTGCCCGGGTTACCGATACCAGATGGGTGGCTTGTAGTGTGAGGGATGAAATAGATTTTGGCTTGGCGCCTGGTGGCGAGTTAGAACTGGAAACGACCATTTGCCATGAAATCCGGCAAAGCGGACATGGGGTGGTTATTGATCATGTTGCACAGGATCCGGCCTTCCAAAACCACCATACTCCGGAACGCTATGGCTTTCAAAGCTATATTTCTATGCCGATTTTTCGCAAGGATGGTACGTTCTTTGGCACTTTGTGCGCTATTGATCCCAGGCCGGCCAGGCTGAAGAATTCTGAGGTTATTGAGATGTTTAACTTATACAGTGATTTGATTTCTTTCCATTTACATAGCGTTGACAGGGTGAGTTTTGTGGAGTTGCAGTTAGAAGAAGAGCGTAAGGCATTAAAACTACGGGAGCAATTCATTGCCATTTTAGGGCACGATTTGCGTAATCCATTGGGCGCTGTTTCCAGTAGTGCGCAGTTAATGCTTAGGCAGCCTTTGGATGATAAAATGAGAAAGCTTGCTGAAATTGTAAAAAACAGTTCTTTTAGAATGAAGGAGCTCATTGAAAACGTTTTGGATTTTGCCAGAGCAGAACAGGGTTCGGGCATTTCTATACATATTCAGGAAAATGAGGCGGTTAGTGAAATTCTTAATGAAGTTATTTCTGAACTTCAGGCCATATGGCCAAACAGGCGTATTGAGTTTACTGAGGATTTGGCTTTTCCGGTTCATTGTGATGGAAGCAGGATAGCGCAGTTGTTTTCGAATCTATTGGGTAATGCTTTGTCTCATGGAAATGAAAATGGTGTGATTAAGGTGAACGCGGTTAGTGATGTTGATTTTTTTAGGCTCTCTGTATCTAATCAGGGAACGCCCATATCGAAAGATAGAATTGGCAATTTGTTTGAACCTTATGTAAGGGGAGAGGAAAAGAACGGTGGCGAGGGTTTAGGGCTTGGATTATATATCTGTTCGGAAATTGCCAGGGCTCATGGCGGTAAACTGGATGTTTGTTCTGATGAAACGGAGACTTGCTTTACCCTAACTCTTAAGTGTTAGCTGGAAGGTTCATATATTGAAACTCTGTTTTCTTAAACTTAAAATAATTGTATTTTTTTTCTAGTCCTATTTATCATTAAGTTTGTTAAGTAAAGTGTTGCGTTTGTTAAACGGGCCGTTAATCAGTATCAATTATGAATACAAACCAACCAAAAGTTTCCGCAGAGAAATTGGCTAAAATGTTACAGCAGAGTATTTTGAATGAACAGAGGCTAAACAGTGAGTTGGCCAATGCAAATATAAAACTGGCGGAACTGAACGATGAGCTTAGTGCGGCGAATGAGGAATTGGCTGCTTTTAACGAGGAATTGACTGCGACCAACAATGAACTGATTGATACCAACCATAAGTTGACGGTATCTACGGATAGCCTGGCTAAACTGAATGCGGAACTGGAACAAAAGGTTGCTGAACGAACAGCTGAACTCCATATGGCCCAGGCAATCCTCACAGAGGAGCGGGATGAATTATATCATTTCTTTATGCAGGCGCCGGCAGGTATTTGTGTACTGGGTGGTCCGGATTTGGTTTTCGAACTGGTCAATCCGGCTTATCAGAAATTGCTTCCGAAACGTAAGTTGCTGGGCAGGCCTATTTTTGAGGCTTTACCTGAATTGAAAGGTCAGATTTTAAAGGATATTTTATTAAATGTTTATCAGACTGGCGAGCCTTTTTTTGTAGAGGAATTATTAATCCCTGTAGCAGAAGAAGATGAAGGATCCCTTATAGACCGTTACTTTAGTTTCAATTATACACCAAGACGCAATGAGAAATCAGAGGTGGATGGGATTATGGTTTTTGTAAATGAGGTTACTTCGATAGTTGCATCTCGAACTAAAATTGCAGACCGGGAATTCTGGCTGAAAAACCTGGTGGATGCTGCACACTATCCATTGATGATTTTGCGTGGAAGGGATTGGGTCATCGAACTGGCTAACCAGGCCTTGGTGGATCTTTGGGATAAGACAATTGAAAGTGTAATGGGACATCCGCTAATGGAGATTTTACCGGAAATTGCAGATCAGCCTTTCCCAATGCGTTTGCATCAGGTGTATGATACTGGTATCGGCTACGGTGAAAAAGAACAAATATTTCACTACAATACTGCTGAAGGGCCTGCTGTAAAGTATGTGAGCTATTATTATGATCCTTTATTTGACAGGAAGGGACAGGTTTGTGGAATTATCGTATCGGCTGAAGACATTACGGAGAAAGTAAGGTCGCGCCAGTTGCTGGAGCAGAGTTACCAGGAAATGCAAGCCATTAATGAGGCTTTGGGTGCTTCGAATGAGGAGATTAGTGCGGTAAATGAAGAGTTGGCTAGCATCAATGAGGAATTGACCGACACGCAACAGATCCTGAAATATAAGGTGGATGAATTGGCGGCTAGTGAGGCGCGTTTTCGCTTCCTTATTCAACAGGCACCTGTTGCGATAGCTGTATTGCGTGGAAGAGAATTACTGATCGATTCGGCCAATGAGATGATTTTGAAACTTTGGGGCAAAAACAGAACGGTTGTTGGACAAACCCTGGCAAATGCTTTGCCTGAACTGGAAGGGCAGCCGTTTTTGAAATTGCTGGATGAGGTATTTGTAAGTTCTAAGCCTCATCATGGCAGAGAAACGCCTGCTTTACTAGAGCATAATGGCGAACAAAGGAAAAGCTATTTTAACTTTGTTTATCATCCTTTAATGGATATGGCCGGAAAAACTTCTGATATTATTGTTGTGGCGGTAGATGTGACTGAGCAGGTGCACGACCGGAAAACCCTGGAAAGGGCAGAAGAAATGCTGCGTTTTTCGGTGGAGGCTGCAAGTGCTGCCACCTGGTATATGGATGCGGAAACACGCGAATTTGTACCTTCTGGAAGATTAAAGGAATTGTTTGGTTTTCATGCAGACCATCAGATTAATTATGATGATGTTCTTGCTCAGATTCCCGAAGCCTATCAGGATACAATCCATGCGGCTGTACAGCGTTCTGTATTGTATGGTGAAAATTATGCAGTGGAGCATCCGGTGATTAGCTACGATGGAAAACATCGTTGGGTTAGGGCCCTGGGCAGGTTATATGAAGCGCATGGCTCCAGAAATGCCCATTTTTCAGGATTGATGATTGAGATTACCGAGGAGAAGCAAAATGAGCAGCGCAAAAATGATTTTATTGCGATGGTTAGTCATGAATTAAAAACGCCTTTGACTTCGCTGAAAGGTATTGTACAGTTGCTAAACAGGAAATATAGACAGCAGGAAGATCAGTTTGCGAGTAATGCATTGGAAAAAGCGGAAATGCAGGTCAAGAAAATGACGGTGATGATCAATGGCTTTTTAAATGTATCCAGGCTGGAGTCTGGCAAGATACATTTAGACAAAAAGGAGTTTGATCTAATGGATTTGCTTTCTGAAACGGTGGAAGATATGGCGCTTACCAGTCCATCACATACCATTCTGATTGCAGACTGCCCGCCTGTTGTGTTATTGGCCGACAGAGAAAAGATTGGTTCTGTAATTTCTAATTTGCTCAGTAATGCGGTAAAATATTCTCCAATGGGTAAGGTAGTGCAACTGAATTGTGAGTGTAATGAGGACGAGGTTACAGTTGCGGTTATAGATGAGGGTATGGGGATTAAGCAAACGGATATTGATCATCTGTTTAGCCGGTATTACCGTGTGGAAACGCAGCATACCCAAAATATTTCAGGTTTTGGGATAGGTTTGTATTTGTCTGCTGAGATTGTAGCTCATCATGGCGGGAGGATTGGCGTGGAAAGCGAGCTTGGTAAAGGCAGTAAATTTTGGTTTACGCTGAAATTAAATAACTGATTATCAGTATAAAATAAAATATTTGAAATTTTTTTCACTTTCTTGTACCCGATTACATTTTTTGAAGTGTCTTTGTTG
>NZ_QAIL01000254.1 GCF_003061025.1 Pedobacter sp. HMWF019
ATGATAGAATGCCTAAAGACAGAAAAAGCAAGCCTTGACAAGGGCTTTAACGGATTAGGGTAAAAAATAGAAAAGTGGTTTATTTAGGGTAAAAACGGCTATTTTAAAGATCAAGCATCGCTTTTATTCAGTTTATTCATTTTGGCTCAGACAGCGAATAGTCTAATTTTTAAACAAAAATTTTCGCCGCCACGATAATTGAAGTATTTCTTTGAATTGTTTGAAATTTGCAAGTATTCCTTTGAATGTTTTAACTCCCAATTAATTTGCAAGCTTTACATTTGTTATGTACAATAACAAAGATCTTAACCATGATACAAGCAAAAGGATATGCTGCACAAGATGCACAAACAGATTTAGCACCCTGGAATTTTGAACGCCGGGATGTAGGACCTCATGATGTCCAAATTGAAATCTTATATTGTGGCGTTTGCCACTCAGATCTCCACCAGATTAAGAACGATTGGTTTCCAGGTCTGTTTCCAATGGTCCCTGGTCATGAAATCGTTGGCCGGATCGTTAAAGTAGGTGATCACGTTAAAAAATTCAAAGAAGGCGCACTTGCTGGTGTAGGCTGTATGGTAGATTCCTGCCAGATCTGCGAAAATTGCAAAGATGGATTAGAACAATACTGCCTGGAAGGCAGTACCCAAACCTATAACAACAAAGACAGATCTGGTGTACCTACCTATGGTGGTTATTCTAATTCTATTGTCGTTCGTGAAGAATTTGTATTACAGGTTTCAGAAAAACTATCCCTGGCCGCTACCGCACCGTTACTTTGTGCAGGGATCACGACCTATTCCCCTCTGCGTCACTGGAAAGTAGGAAAAGGCCACAAGCTGGCTGTTTTAGGCCTGGGCGGTTTAGGACATATGGGCGTTAAATTCGGAGTTGCATTTGGTGCTGAAGTTACCGTACTTAGTACTTCTCCGTCCAAAGAAGAGGCAGCCAAAGCCCTTGGTGCACACCACTTTGTCGTAACCTCAGATCCTGCACAACTGGAAGCTGTAAAAGGTTCATTTGATTTTATCCTGGATACCGTATCAGCTGTACATGATATGGACCTTTATCTTTCCCTGTTAAAGACCAATGGAACACATATCTGTGTTGGCGTTCCTTCCGAAGCCTATGCCATCCAACCCTTCTCCCTGTTGGGCGGGCGTAAAAGCGTAGCCGGATCAGGAATCGGAGGTATTGCTGAAACTCAGGAAATGCTTGATTTCTGTGCAGAACACGATATTGTTTCCGACATAGAGTTGATTGACATCAAAGACATTTCCAATGCTTACGAAAGAATGCTGAAAGGTGATGTACGCTACCGGTTCGTAATCGACATGGCTACCCTGTAAACAGTAACATAGACAGCTGAACAGCAGCAAATAATTAACAGCAGCTTATCTACAAAACCCCTTTGTTAAGCTGCTGTTAATTTATACGGATATCCCCGTTTCTTATTAAAAAGATAACATTATCCAATACAGGAGTTAAAACAAATTGTTTTGTTTTGCCACCAAAAGACGGATAATCATTTTAATATGAACAAGACAGACATCAAGATCAGTTCAGACCTGCAAAAATTCATCCATAATTTCGAGCCGAGTAAATTTAAACTATTGGCCAAAGGAATTGAAATCAGAGGCATTAATGACCTTCACAGAAACATCAGTCAGGCAAAAGCACTCATTGAAAGTATGAAGCTAAATCTGACTGTAGACCACAATGCAGAGATGGTTTCTTACGGAGGATTCGAGGTCAATAATATTTAATCACAAAATTTATTTCTCAAACAGCAGGCTTAAACCGCTGCTTTTATACCAATCCAGTTTCTTGTAATAACTTAAATTTACATCTGTCTGGTAAGGAATATAACAGGTAAGCCCTGAAAAAGTACGAATTGGAATACCCAGGAATTTAGCGGTAGCCTGCTTATACAGAATCGTTTTATTGAGTTGCAGCAGCACATCTGAAAGACTGCTGCTATCAAAGTTATGCACTAAAAAATCACCGAAGTCAAAACTTGCTACAGGAAAATTAGAGGTAAAATCAAGACGTTGTATCCCATCCCGGGTAAATTCACTTCCATAAGTCTTGGTTTTCGCAAGAAGCGATTTCATCTGGTTGGCAAGTGGCACAAGTTCTGCCGTATTGACCAAGGTAACTGTAGCAGACTGGCGATCGTCATTGTAAGCATTATAGTGTTCGTAATAGGCCTCTGCAACAGCCTTAAGCCCCGCCGAAGCGTCTTGAAAAAGCAGAGGTGTGATTTGCTGATAAGGGAAGCTTTCCGACAAGGTCTCTGCCGGAGAGGCAATAATATATTTGGCTTTATCTTTAAATTCATAGAGCACCTCTATGCCACCCATTGAACAGGCATCAAACAGTATGAATTCAAAATTATTGCTCAGTGCATTTTTGAGGTCTATAATATCCATTTCCTGCCCAGTATCACGTCCAAACGATTTGGTGGTGATTGCTGCAGAACTTGGTGGCGCCCAGGAAGTCGCATGCGACCACAGGACCAAACCATAACTATTTGCCGGATATTCAGTTTGAGCATAGCTGATCACATCCTTCATAAACTCCGCATCTGAAGGTCTACTGGCCTGGAAGGTTTTCACAGTATCACTTACAATCCTGCTTTCATCCAGATCATAACGGATTTTAAGTAAATAAGATCTCACGCTACTTGTTTTGATGTACACCAATAATACTCCATCCAGGTTCGCAGCGCCTTTTTCCATACTATTAATGCTGTTGATCGCATCATACCTCAGGTCATTATTAGCTTCCATATATACAAGGACCATTTTTTTCACTTTTTCTTTTGCAGGTTTGTTGTTTTCCTTTTTACAGGAAAAGCCCGCAACTGTAATCATCAAGAAAAAGATCAGCCTTAAAGCGCTTATCGAAACCCTGTTCATTTACTTATATTTTATTTTGGTGTATCCATCTGATCCTGGTCATTCTACTGCATAATCGCGCAGATCTTGATGAATTTATATCGTTTGTCTGGATCATCCAAAAGTACTCAAATTCAGAGGACTTGAAATGAACGTAGAAATGACCCGGCCCGTCTAAGGTTAAAAGAGTTGTTCCTAAATCCATCAGACCTAATCTTCAGAAATCCAGATCTCAGTCTGTTACGAACGGCAACACAAGAAACATCAAAACGCTGAAAATAAGAAAATTACACACTAGCACCCGTAAAAAAGCAGTGTAACTTCATGTGCACGAGTAAGGAAAAAAAACTATCCTCCGCATTTTTAGTGTTATTTTTTCTTTGTTTTTTTAAAGAATATGCTCCAAAACTTAACCTAAGCTTTTTTAAGAATTAACGAAAAGCTTACCGGGCTGGACGTTTCTTTGTATCTGGGATTAACATCTAAAACGCTCCCCATAATCATAAATGAATCTCTCCATTCAGAACATCTCCTCCCAGGGAAGGTGACCAAACTAAAAATCAAAACAAATAATAACATATGAGAATTAAAAATCTACACTTAACGAGTATGATCTTCCTTGTCTTGTTCGGCACTGCCTGCCGAAAAGATAAAGCACCGGAGATCAGTAATGAAAGTCGTACAGCCGTACAGTTCTCTTCATCCATCAATGGAGAGATCAAAACAAAAGCCATCGACAACAGCTGGAACGCCAATGACAACATTGGTGTATTCATGAAAACAGGAGCAGGGTTAACCAATATTCTTTCTGCCAATAAAATGTATTCAACTTTGGGAGATGGAGAATTTAAACCAGGTGCTGCAGACCAGACCATCTATTATCCTGAAGATGGCAGTTCGGTTGATTTTATAGCCTACTATCCTTATAATCCATCTTTAACCACCACTAAATACCTGGTAGATGTAAGTAACCAAGCCGTACAAAGTACTATAGATTTACTCTATTCCAACAACGCCGTTAACCTGAGTAAAAGTCAATCCAATGCCAACCTTGTTTTTTCCCATCAGCTGTCAAAGGTAGAATTTACGGTAAAAAATGGCACAGGTGTAGCTGACCTTAATGGACTGAAGGCAAGTTTATCTGCATTAAAAACAAATGCTGAATTTGATTTGACCACTGGAGCACTGACAACACAAGACCAAACAGCAGATATCCAAGCCAGAACAAGCATCAGAAATGGGTTAACGATTGCTGAGGCCATAGTGATTCCAACCACAACAGAGACTGTAATAAAAGTTCTATTCACTGTTGGAGGAAAAAACTTCACCTGGAAAATGCCCGCAGATACCAAGTTTGAGAAGGGCAAAAAATACACCTATGAAATTGAGCTGAATGTCGATGGAACCGGAAACCCAGGTACAGCAGCCTCCATGAAAGCTTCCATTACCAATTGGAATGATGTACCCTCAGGCACCTTTATACTTGATCAGGAAACAGTAACTACCCCTCCTGTTACTTCTGGTTATATGGAAACACCAGTACTCACTACTGATCCGAATACGGTTTATATTGCTCACGGATTTCCGGGACGTACCAATGTTAGAAATTACGCCATGTTATATGATAAAAAATATAAAATGGCCTATTGGGTTGCTTACCCTTTGCATTCGTCCTATATCGGTAGTTCAGGTCGTACTGATGCCTGGGCATTTGACCCCTCACTGGCACAAGACCTGCAGGTAAATTTAAGCAGTTCATTTGGGAATGGTTATGACCGGGGCCATCAGATTCCAAGCGGCGACCGTACCGCTACAAAAGAGCTAAATGCAACAACTTTCTACTATACCAATATGACGGCACAGATTTCATCCATGAACCAGGGGATCTGGAATAACCTGGAGTCACAAGTGAGGACCTGGAGTGCACAAAGTGATACTTTATACGTCGTTACAGGTGCCGCAATCCAATCCAAAACAGATGCCACCATAACTTATCTCAAAGGATCTGCGATTCCTAAATATTACTATAAAGCACTGGCCATGAAAAAGGGCAATACCTATTACACCATCGCCTTCAAAATCGATAACCAGATCATTCCTTCTTCTAACTCCTATAACAGTTATAGAATGAATGTGAGCGATCTGGAGAAAGAAACGG
Organism: Pedobacter sp. HMWF019; assembly: GCF_003061025.1. Lineage (GTDB taxonomy): Bacteria > Bacteroidota > Bacteroidia > Sphingobacteriales > Sphingobacteriaceae > Pedobacter. Next base: position 5,062 of record NZ_QAIL01000254.1, read on the forward strand.
GCTATACCTTCTTCCCGAAAATCTCAAATGAAGCGAAAACAACTATCGACAACACGATCTGGAAATAAACATAAACACGAACAACTTTAAAACTATTATGAAAAATCAAAGTATTCTATTGGCTTCGGCGCTTACCCTGTTCATGATAAGCAGCTCCTGTAAAAAAAACAATACACCAGACACTCCTGCCCCGGTACCTGGTACTAAGGCTGTAACCTTTTCATCCAGCATTAATGGCCAAATCAAAACCAAGGCCCTCAATGATACCTGGGAAGCGAATGATCAAATCGGGGTATTCATGAAAACCGGAACCGGACTCAGCAACGTACTGGCCTCAAACAAAGCCTACAAAACTACTGGCGACGGCAATTTTCAGCCTTCAGCAGCAGATCAGACCATTTATTTTCCTGAAGATGGAAAGGCTGTTGACTTCATTGCCTATTATCCTTTACAATCAACGCTTAACGGCACGACTTATCCCGTAGATATTAATAACCAAAGCAATCCGGCCGCCATCGATCTTTTGTATTCCAACAATGCCAATGCTTTAAGCAAAACGAGTGCAAATGCAAACCTCGTTTTTTCACATCAATTGTCGAAAGTAGAATTTACCGTAAAAAAGGGTGAAGGCGTTACAGACCTAACTGGCTTAAGCACAACTATCTCGGGCTTAAATACAAAAGCAAACTTTGATCTGGCTACAGGTGTATTGAGCAGCGCTTCTCAAACTGCAGATCTGTCTGCAAAAATTGGAAGCAAAAATTCAGATGTAACAGCCGAAGCCATCGTATTGCCTGTGGCTGACGCTAGTGTTGCTCAGATCACTTTTACTTTACCTGGAGGCAAGTTTAAATTGAGTTTACCTGCCGGCACTAAATTTGAACAGGGTAAAAAATACACCTATCAGATAGAATTAAGAAACGGAGCTGCCGGAACACCGGTAGCACTGGCCATAAGCGCGACCATCACCAACTGGATTGAAGTTCCTTCAGGTTCTTACAGTGTTGGCCAGGATAAAGACGATACAACTCCACCGACAGGTACTGAAGAAGTGCTTTTTACAGAAACTTTCGGAACAGGTGCAGCTACAAATAAACCGAAAATCGGTGCCTATACCGGTTGGTCAAATCCATCATTTACCTTCAGCGACAGCTATGGTACCGCAGATTTGAGAACCATCAGTGCATATCCGGATAATATTCATGTATGGTTCCCGGCAACTAAAGATGCTTCTTTGAAAATTGAAGGCGTTAATATGTCCGGATATCAGAAACTTAAGTTAAAATATGATCTTGCACCTAATGCAAACTCTGGAACTTCTGTTTCTGATTTCAACGTGATCACTGTAAAAGTGAACGGTGTGCAGATCACTGTTCCAAGCCGTCCGGTTAGCAATGCAGACAACAACAAGTTCTCTACTATTGAACTTAGTGACATCCCGGCACTGAGCACCAATACCATTGAATTTTTCGGTTCTGCCTCAGCAAATACGCTGGGCATGCGCCTGGATAATGTGACCATTATCGGCATAAAATAAGCCTGTCATCACCTGGCATGAACAAAAAACCGCCTCCTTAAGCAGGGGCGGTTTTTTGTTACCGGCTATCCAGACTCCTGATAAAATCGATCAATTCGGTTTTTTCTTTTTTGTTCAGGTGCAACGGTGCGGCGTCCAGAGTCTGGTTAGGAACTTTAATTCCTGCCCCCGTACCACCGCCCTTATCATAGAAATCGATCACTTCTTCCAGGGTTTGGAATACGCCATTGTGCATGTATGGCACAGTCCGGGCAGCATTACGCACAGTAGTGGTCTTAAAAGCATATTTATTGAAATCTTCTGGCTGGATACCGTAGAGACCCGGGTCAGCATCAATCTGTTTAGCATTTCTTTTTTGAGGCACGCCAATCACTTCAGCTTCCATCTGCATATAACGCGGTGGCAAGGAACCATTGAACAGCGGCAGGTAATGACAGGTTCCACAGCGTGCCTTGCCCATAAAGAGACTAAACCCTGCCAACTCACTTTTTTTCATGGCCTGTTGCTCTCCCTGCATATAGGCATCAAAACGACTGTTCAACGCCGTCAAACTTCGTACAAAAGCGCCCAGTGCGTTCATAACTTCAAAAGTATCAATGGCCATGCGACCCTGCCCGGGATAGGCTAGACTGAACAGTTTTCGGTAGTTTTCGTCCTCCCATAGTTTACCGGCCGAGATCTGCACATCACCATGCATTTCGTCAGGATTTTGTACCACTTCCCGTGCCTGATCTTCCAGTGAAGGCGCACGCATATCATAAAATTGCCTGGGCTGTAAAGCAGCATTGATTAATGTCGGGGTATTCCGGGCAATTCTTTTTTTACCGGTAATATCCAGGTTTTTGACCAAACCATCGGTAAAAGCCAGTTCGGGTTTATGACAGGAAGCGCAACTGCGTTTGCCGTTACCTGAAAGGAGGGGATCAAAGAATAATTTCTTTCCTAAAACAACCTTTTCGGCCGTTACAGAATCTCCGGGTTCAGCAGTATAGGCATTGCGATTAAAGGCATTCGCATCAAACAAAGTTGCAGCATCCTGGTTGAGCAGACGATTATAGCGGATATCCGGTAATTTTAACCGGGTCTTTAGCCTCTGAAGTGCCCTGCTCAGTGGATTGGCATAACGAATCATAAAAGCGGCCCGGTCAAAACGATCAAAGTTTACCGGACCTTGCAAATTGCGGATGGCCGGATCAAATTCCGGCATATCATTGTAATAACCTGTCACTTGCTGCAAACTCTGCAAGGCTGCTGCCGACTCGGCAAAACAATTTTTAGACAAAGGATCGTCAAAATCATTAAGACCAAGTGTCTCCACCCTAAAAACTTCCAGTTTTAAGGCATCAAGAATCTGCCAGTCCTGCAGATCTGCCCGCAGAAAGTATTCTCTGAATTCCGCTGCGTTAACAGCCAGACGCTCCAATAAACCTTTCAGTTCCTGCTTGTTCTTTAAAGCAACGCCCGGAAAAAGGTATTGTTCAACAACTTGTAGCCCATCAGGTTGGACCACCAATCCGCTGAGTTCAGTTTCCGGCACCGGCGGACCGTTCACCTGCCTTGCGGTAAGCGGGTCGAAGTATTCCGTGGCCCACTCCAAGCGCTTATAAGCCAAACGGACGTTGCGGAAACGCTTTTGCAGCAACTGACTGTGCGCAATATCCACTTTTGTGGCCTGCAGCAATCGAACAGCAAGTAGTAAGCTATCCGCCTGACGGATTAGTTGTTGTTTAACCTGACTAACAGGTGTATCCGGCTGTCGAAGAGAGAGCAGGGTAACCGTCGCCATTGCCAGAAAAACCAGAGCAATAACTCTAGAACTCGAAGGCATGGCTTAGCGGGTCGGCATTTTTATCACGGTCATTGAGCGGCTTCAAACCCCATCTCTTTTCAATAAAAGCCAGGATACTTACCGTTTCATAAATGCTATGGTCTACATAACCTTTCTTTGCAAAAGGAGAGAAGATCAAGGCTGGTATACGTGTTCCAGGTCCCCATTTGTCAATTACAGGCGGAGCAACGTGGTCCCAGAAACCACCGTTCTCATCATAGGTCAGAATAACTACAGCGTCCTTACCATTGGGTCCATTCAAGACCGCATTGATCAGTTCCACAGCATGACTTTCTCCACCGGTCACAGTCGACTCACCTGGGTGCTCGTTTTCCAGACCAATAGGTTTCACAAAAGAAACTGCTGGCAGCGTACCTTTTTTCGCCGCATCCAAAAACTCGGTCTCGTCCCTCAGATGTTCCTTCCGACCCGGTGTGCCTGCAGCATAACGGGCGAAATAAGCAAAAGGCTGGTGATGATAAGTAAACGATGGGGCTGGTTTACCTGCCATAACATCGTTCCATCCGCCTGAGTACCATGCCCAGGATATTCCCTTATCAGACAAACGGTCACCTATATTGGGTCCGGTCTGGTTCGGCACCAGAAAAGCAGGATTACCATTTTTCGGGTATAGGTTGATGGAATTGATGGTGTTCACGGCATACCCATCAGGCGTTACTGTACCATCCTTGACGAGTTTACCTTGAGCATCTACCTGCGCCTTGATACTGGCAGGTGCATTAGGAAACATAGGTGTAGCAGCGGCAACCAGCCACTGATGGTTCAGAAATGACCCCCCGAAAACGCTATGAAAAAAATGATCACACACCGTGTATTTTCTCGCAAGATCGTATAGTGGCAAATCTTTGGTGCGATAATACCCCATAGCGAAACCTTTGGTAAAGTTATAATGAGCAAACTTATTCATTTTCCCGCCATTGATCTGCAATTGCTCCTGGTAAAAGCGGTGCGTAACATCGGGACTAACCTGGTCAGCAGCTACATATTGATCGATGTTAAAATAGGTATTGGGCAGATTTGTTGGAAAAGCACTGCTGCGTGGAATCGGCGGCAGTGAACTATAGGGCTGATTTTCAGCATTCAACTGGATAATATTTTCTTGTTTAGCCTGCTCCAGGCCATCTGCACCAGGAAATTGCCCGTACAGATTATCAAAGCTGTGGTTCTCCATATAGATGACCACAACGTGTTTCACTTTATTCAATTGCGCGAACGCAGGTACAGCTGTCAGACCAAAAGCGGTCAATAAAAGAAATGGGGTTTTGAGGATTGCTCTCATAAAATACCGAACAAATTTAAGTCTAAGTAATTATCTATTAGTGATGGAACGACAGCACTAAGATCATTTTAGTGCTGGAAACAAAGAGATGGGCTCAGGGCGCACCCGGTTGAAAACAGTGGTATAGCCCACACCGAAGCAATGGAACAGGATAGGTACTCCCGGTTGGAACGAGGGCATTAAACAATATCTTGACTAAATAGACAGGTGTCTTTTGCGTAAAGACCTTAACAGTCGCCACTTCTGCCTGTTGCATGTGGTGATCATCCTTTTTTTTGATCAGCCGTTGAGATAGATTCCAGGCCTGAGCAGCATTGGTTTTGCAACCGGAAACTCTAGACAACTGGTAGGCCAGACAAGGGCGCAACAGGAACATAAACACCCCAAGGGTGAAAATATAAATGCCGATTCTCTTTTTGCAATTCATTAATGACGAGATAAACCTACAGTTTATTGTTAGATTTTCCTAGTCCCTGGTTTATAAAAACTGCCCGGGATGTGGAATTAACTCTCGTTCAATGAACCCCAAAAGACGCTTTTAATCAAAAATCATGCGGTTAAAGGTCATTGTTGCAGGCGTAGGTGCATCGGCCGGATAACTTGTGTAGTTTAAAGTCAGCTTGTTTCCATTCAACAAATAGGTGGCATTGTCAAAATAACCACCGCTTACAGGCGTCCTTGAAATAATCTTGTCATTATTTTTTCTTATCACGATTTCCTTAAAATTTGTGATCAGCTTATTTCCCTCTGTACGGTATGTACCCTGCACATAGGTTACTTGCTGGGTTGCCTGGTCCCAGGACACAAAACGGATGCTGTCTTTTGACAATATCAATTCCCTTGGCATGATCGAGGAAACACCAGGATGTATATCCTCTGTCCAGTTACCAATTAATTCGGGGTTAGGAACCACAACCGATTTATTCTTTTTACAGGCGCTCGTTACTATTGTTAAAAGCAACAAAAAACTTAATAAACTTTTCCAATGTGCTGTGACTTTCATAAGCGTAATTTTTAGACTAAAACGACGATTAAAAGGAATTCGCTACAGTAGAATAAAAATAATTGCTGACACATTTATCCACAGCCAAATTAATGCAACCACATAAATTTTGGCTGCGGATATTTTTTTATCCACAGCCAAAATCATATATTTGAAATAAGTTTTGGCTGCAGATAAAAC
>NZ_QAIL01000255.1 GCF_003061025.1 Pedobacter sp. HMWF019
CTGTTAAGGAGTAATGTGTAATCGAAGATGTTATAGGCTAACTCTTAGCCCAACATTATATACTTTTTGTATCGGGTAACCTAAACCATTTCCTCCCATTTCAACATCCCAAAGTTTGAAACTACTAAGGGTAAAAATGTTAAGCGCACTTAGATAAATCCTAGCATTTGAAAGGCGAAGTTTTTTTGCAAACCGGGTTGAAATATTGTACCCAAGATCTACCTGTTTAAGACGAAGAAAGTCGCCACTTCTAAGCCACCAAGTAGAAGGCTGGGCATTATTGTTAATTACCTCACTGCTGAGTCTGGGCCAAAATGCATAGCTGTTCCTATTGTCTTCTGACCAGTGATCCTGAGCAATAATATTCAATAAACCAGACTGGCTGCCACCAACTGTTACAAATGGGGAAATCCCTTGAACATTACCATTGTCTCGTCCCGATCCAGGATTGATTAGGAAAGATGACCTGGCAGATCCCTGGAAAAAGAAACTGAAATCAAATTGCTTAAAGCCAAATGATCCACCGAAACCATAAATGATTTCAGGAGTACTGGGTAAACCGATCGGGACAACATCTAAATTACTGATAATGCCATCTCCGTTTACGTCTCTGTATTTAATATCTCCGCCTTTGTATTGTCCAAAGTTTTGAGCAGGTGAATTTCTTACTTCTGTATCATCGGTAAACAAACGTTCTGCAATCAGTCCGTAAAGTTGCTGGGTAGGCAAGCCGACTTTTGAAAGATAACTTAAATTTGAAGGATAATTAGGCTCCTCATTGAAGAGTACTTTATTTGTTGCATAGGTCAATGTTGAGCGGATCTGGATCCAGAAGTCCTTGTTAAAATTCTTATTATAATTTAGTGCAAAATCAACACCTTCACTTTGAGCTTTTCCAATATTGGCCTGGGCCGCTGCCTGCAATCCAAAAGTGTTTGGAATATTACTTCTTATCAGTAAAATACTACTTCTAATCTGCTTGTAAGCGTCAATGGTAACATTAATATCCTTTAACAAAGTTAAATCCATACCTAAATTGGTTTGCTTAGACTTTTCCCAGGAAATCTCACTATTACCATATCGGGAAGTAGAAATTCCAGGTCTGGTATATCCGTAATTCTCACCAAATGTATACCCGTTATTCGCATTGTTCAGGTTGACTTCGGATAGGTAGAAGAAACGGTCCGCATCACTACCAATTGCATCATTTCCAACCATTCCAAAAGTTCCCCGGAATTTTAAACTGGTTATGACTTTAGTTAATGGTTCAAAAAACTTTTCGTTCGACACCACCCATCCTCCACCAATCGAAGGAAAAAACCCATACCTTTTTCCCGCAGAGAAACGTTCTGATCCATTGTAACCAAAATTGAATTCAAGTAAATATCTATTGTCAAACCCATAGGTAGCACGACCGCTGAGACTTATATTTCTCTTTGGTAAAGAAAGCTGTAACGTAGTGGCATTGCCGGTTAACTGAGACCTTATAGTACTGATCAACTGACCACCTATGGAATGTTTTTCATTAAACAGGCGCAAATAATTTAATGCAGCTTCTCCATAGACTACGGTACTGACAAGATTGTCTCCACGTTCATAGGTAAGATACTCTGTTGGAGCCGAACCTATCTGACCAACGCCGGGTGTATTGCTGTTTAGTAAAAACAGATCCGTTTGCCCATCTCTTGTGAAGCTGGAATAATAGAAAGGACTATATCTTCGAACAACATTAAAACTTGCGTCTCGGGTGGTAAATGCCATAGCTCTTGCCGTAAGTCCTTTTGTTAAATCATTGAGGTCTTGTGTGATGGTTATTTGTGGCGTCAATACAGATCGGTCGCTCTGCTGGTACCCGGAAACTGATTGGGCAAATGGATTATTGTATAGGGTAAGACCTGCATTACTCACAAATGCATTACCAAACAAAGGATGTTGTGCGTAAGGGAGATAACTTTGTGGATAAATGGCAGGAAATGCAACAGGGTTACTGGTAGATGCAGCCGTAAAAATACTGGCTCCTCCACCAACAGGCGCATTGCTTCCATCAAATAATCCACGGACACTGATCAGGGCCTCAGTTGATTTGGTTAATTTTATCGTTATATTAGATAGAAGAGAATAGGTTCTAAGTTTAACATTACTATTAAAGTTATTCATCTTAGTAACGTTAAGAAGACCGTTATTTTCATCATAAGTCAATCCGACATAAAATCTAGCCTTTTCGCTTCCCCCACTTAGATCTAAATTCGTGGAAATATTATTTGTATAGTCCTTTATTAAAAGTTTAATCCAATTATTATTGGGATATAGGATGGGGTCTTTACCCGCAATAGTATTATCAATTTTATTCGGGCTATAAGGAATAGCACCTAAAGGATCCCGTGTTGAAACAGCTTCATTTGCCAGTCTCATATAAGTAATATTGTCGGCAAGCTGATAATTTTTCGTATTGGTAGACAATCTGTTTTCTACTCTCACATTTAATTTGGTTTCTCCACTGACCCCGGTTTTGGTTTTAACAAGAATAACTCCGTTGGCACCCCTTGCACCATACAAGGCTGCAGCTGAAGCATCTTTTAAGAGGGAAAAGTTTTCAATATTGTCTGGCTGAAGTCTGGCCAGGTCTGTAGGATTACTTTCAATCCCATCTATATAAATGAGTGGATCCTGTTTTCCTGCTCCAAAGGTACCCACTCCACGAATAAAGAAATTGGCATTGTCCTGTCCTGGTTCTCCACTTCGCTGATAAGCGATAATACCCGGCATCCGACCGGCCAGAGTAGTAGTCAGGTTACTTGTAGGTCCCTTAAGCTCTTTAGCACTAATAGAAGTTACAGAACCTACAAGTGTTGTTTTCTTTTGACTTCCAAATGCAACTACCACCACTTCATCCATAGTGTTTTCCTCTGGTTGCATGTATACTTGCAAAACAAGTGAATCTCTTAATGTAACTTCCTTCGTTTTATAGCCAACAAAACTAAATCGCAGTTTAGCATTTGACGGATTTATCACTTCAATTGAGAAATGACCGTTCTGATCGGTTGTACTGGACCTGCTCTGCCCTACAACTCCAATGCTAACACTCGACAATAATTCCTGACTGTTATTTCTAACGGTTCCCGTGATGATTTTTTTCGTCTGAGAAATCGCCGGCAATGAAAAAAAAGAAAGGATAAAAAATAGTACTGTTTTCCTCATATGGTTTGGTTTGGTTTAATGATTAACAGGCATTCTTTGCAGTCTGAAATCTTTCAAAAGATCACCTGTTTAACTAGTACTAAATGTAGGATGGGAAGCCAGCGACTTTCTAAAAGTTAAAGTGCAAAATCTTAAAGTATTTTATCCAAATGAGGCTATACATAGGTGAAATATCTACATTGGTTCAACTTACGACGACCATATTCCAAATGAAATCAGAATTAATTGATGTAAACCCTATGGGCATCAAAGCTTTTAAAATAAAACATTTGAAAACCAATCGGCTGATCGCATCCTTTCACTTTCATGAACTTTGTGAACTAGTCTGGATAGAGAAAAGCCATGGAAAACGTATTGTGGGCGACCATATTGGTAATTTTGAAGATAATGACCTTGTATTAATGGGACCTGACCTACCTCATATTTGGCAAAGTCATAATATTTTATCCTCTGAAGACAACGAGGTAGCTAAATCAACTGTAATTTATTTTCCCTCAGATTTTATTCTGGGATTAACCGATGACCAAAACATACTAAATTTAATAGAAGACCTAATAAAAAAGGCCGGAAGGGGGCTAAAATTTTATGGAAAGACAAACCAGGAAGTCACATTAATACTAAAGAAATTACCTCAACAAAAAGGAATTGATAAAATAATATCCTTTCTCCGGGTAATTGACATTCTATCATCTTCCCATGAATATGAATATTTGGCAACTATTGGCTTTAAAAACCCTTATAATGAAAAAGACACCAATAGAATCAACAAGGTATACCAGTTTTTAATGAAGAATTTTAAACGGGATATAAACTTAAAAGAAGTTGCAGAACTTTGTAACATGACTACGAATTCATTTTGTAGATTTTTTAAGGATCGCTCTCAGAAATCATTGACTCAATTTATCAATGAGATACGGATTGGCCATGCTTGTAAACTTTTACAAAATCCAGAATATTCGATTGCTGAGGTTTGCTATTCAAGTGGGTATAATAATCTAACCAACTTTAACAAGTTCTTTAAGCAAATTACGGGTATGAGCCCCTCGCATTACCGCATGCATCTAAAGTAGCTGAGGAAAAGCCTATTAAGTCCTGTCCAAAAAAATACTTACAAGATAAAAAACCAAGCCTATTATCTTTTGCGTACATGCATCCAAACGAAAAGATCTGATTATGAAAAAAATTATTTTATCTGTTGCAGCCTTAATAGTTATGGCATTGTCAACACAAGTTTACGCTCAGAAAAATCCAATGGTAGGTGGCGCAGCGATGTACCCAACTAAAGATATCATTGACAATGCTGTAAATTCAAAAGACCATACCACACTGGTTGCAGCTGTTAAAGCAGCCGGCCTGGTAGAAACCCTTAAAGGGGCTGGTCCATTTACAGTTTTTGCACCAACCAATGAAGCTTTCGACAAATTGCCAGACGGAACTGTGGCAACACTTCTAAAACCAGAAAACAAAGATATGCTGACCAAAATCTTAACATACCATGTTGTAGCTGGAAAGTTGGATTCCAAAATGATTGCTAAAGCAATCAAAGAAGGAAACGGCAAAGCAGAATTAACCACTGTTGAGGGTGGTAAATTGTGGGCCTGGATGGAAGGAAAAAAATTAATGTTGAAAGATGAGAAAGGTGGAACGAGCATGGTTACCATAGCAGATGTTTACCAGAAAAACGGGGTAATCCATGTAGTAGATACCGTATTAATGCCAAATTAATTCCGACAGCTAACCGGCCAGAACGACCGCCATCACTTCCTGGTGAGGCGGTTTTTTATTTAAACAAATGAGGGAAATAAAACGTTTACATATATTATACTGATATATAAAACATTAGCGCCATGAAAATTCGCTCCTCTCTCCTGCTGCTTGCCACAATCGCCTTATTCAGCTGCAAAAACAAAGCAACCAAAGATAATGCTGACGCTATTTATTTTGGTGGCACCATCATCACAATGGAGGACTCCAGCCCTGCTGTTGAAGCCATTGCCGTAAAAGACGGTAAAATCCTTTTCACTGGAAAAAAATCGGATGTTGATGCCTATGCTAATGACCAAACAAAACTATACGATCTCAAAGGCAAAACCTTACTGCCAGGTTTTATAGATGCTCATGGTCATTTGACCTCCAGAGCAGGAATGATGCAGGCAGTAGACCTTTCCCCTTCTCCTTACGGTACGGTAAACTCTATCGAGGGTTTACAAACCACCCTAAGAAAATACATACAGGAGCATAAAATACCTGCCGGGCTTCCTATTATAGGCAATGGCTATGATGACGCCATCATGGTAGAACACAGGCACCCCACACGAGACGAACTGGATGCCATCAGCACGACCAATCCAATTATTGCTATTCATGCGTCAGGCCATGCCAGTGTAGCCAATACAGCTATGTTAAAATTTGTAGGCATTACTGAAACCGCGAAAGATCCTGAAGGAGGCCACTATGGCCGTGATAGAACAACAAAAAGACTAAATGGAAAATTAGAAGAGAATGCCAGTTTCGCCGCTTTACTTACGCTGACTAAAAAAATGACAAAGGATACCGACCCTTCCCAATCCATGAAAAATCTGATGAAAGCACAGGATGAATGGTTAAGTTATGGTCAAACCACCATTTGTGATGGGAGGACAATGGGAGAAAGTGTTTCGCTGTTAAAGGAAGCTGCTGCAAAACACTTATTCAAAGCAGATGTTGTTTATTTTCCAGATTACGAACAGTTCAAAAAACAGCTGGATCAATTTAAACCAGAATACATGAAATACACCAACCGGCTTAAACTGGGTGGTTTTAAATTTTCTGATGATGGTTCTCCTCAGGGTAAAACAGCATGGCTTACCCAGCCGTATGTCGTTCCTCCTGAAGGCCAGGGACCAGATTATAAAGGTTTTCCAATATTTACAGACTCCGTATTATATAATGACCTGAAAACCTTATTTGAAAACCACATCACTGCTCAGCTTCATGTGAATGGAGATGCCGCAATTGATCAGGCCATCAGAGTCATCAAACGCTTAAAAGACGAGGGAATTTACAAAGCCGAATTGCGGGCTACGCTCATTCATGTTCAAAACAGTCGTCCAGATCATATTCAAAAAATTAAAGATCTCGGCGTCATACCTTCTTATTTTTCCACCCATGTTTACCTATGGGGAGACTGGCATTATTCCAGTGTTTTTGGTCCGCAAAGGGCAGCTTTCATCAGCCCCGCAAATGCAGCATTAAAGGCCGGCATCATTTTCACCATGCACCATGATTCACCCGTCACCCCACCGGATTTATTAACAGCAGTCTATTCAGCTGTAAACAGAAAAACACGGTCAGGAAGAATACTCGGCCCCGATCAAAGGATCAAACCCCTGGATGCCCTGAAGGCAATAACAATTAATGCTGCATACCAATATCATGAAGAAGACCGTAAAGGCTCGCTTAAAACAGGTAAGCTTGCAGATCTGGTTGTTTTGGACAAAGATCCTCTAACAATTAACCCTGAAAAGATAAAGGACATTAAGGTACTGGAAACAATTAAGGAAGGAAAGTCTGTCTATAAAAGACAATAAGGCTGTTCTGATTATGAAAAACTTTTGCTGATGGCTTCCAGATAAATATCATTATTTGATCGCTTGAAGACAATGTTCTGGCACCGGTTGAATTGAACAAATTCTTTTAAGGCTTGAGTAAACTTTTCAATAATGACTGACTGGAGATCAAGTGGTTCAAAATGAATGTTATGAACAATCAGGACATTTTGTTTGCGGTCAGCTTTGGCATCCATCCTTGCAATAAAGGTTTCTCCAGCGAGTACAGGTAGTGAAAAATAACCGTACAAACGTTTAGGCGCGGGCACAAAACATTCGATCTGGTAATCAAAATTGAAAAAGTCCTTTAATCGGTGACGGAAGACGTTAAGGATATCAAAGGGTGATAGAATAAAGACTTCGTTGGATAACTCAATATCAATTTCCTGATCAGGGAGCATATAGAACGGACCTTTCAAGCCGTCAACTGCTACCTTCTTTATTTCGCCAATCTGAACCATTTTTTCCAGTTCCTTTTTTATTAGGTTGCCTTTCACACGACGGGCACGCCAGGCCATTTCCTTAACAGAGGTAATACCGAGTGCCCCTAAGGTACGGAGAATGACAAAACGGGCATATTCCTCCTCTGTGGGAATACTTACATCTGTTTCCTGAGGCACTAAATTGAGTGGCAGGTCATAAACCTTCTGGAAGGCTTTGGTACGACTGATCATCAGGTCTCCATTGAGGTAAAGCCTTTCGAGCGCAACCTTAGCAGGTCGCCAGTCCCACCAGCCTGAGCTCGCTTCCTGGCGGTCGTTCTCAAAATCGCCAACCATGAGCGGCCCTTCTCTTTCCACCCTATCCAAAATCTGCTTCATTAAATTGACATCCGGTTTGGCAAGCGGCTTGCCTTGTGTTTTAAAAGCCTCTTTTACAGGCAATGAAAAGCGAAAATCGCCCATAGGGAGGTAACCTGCATCGGAAGTGAAATATTCATAAATCCGGCCGTCTTCACAAAGATCAGCCAGCCATTCCGTTTGATAATCCGGTACACGTGCTGCCATAACATGGTGATGAGCACGCTCCACAACGTAATTCGTGTCTAGCTGCACGAAACCCAAATGGTCAATCACCCGGTAAACAGCCTCAATTCCCGTCCCGAACTGTGCCTTTTGGGCAAGTCCGGCAGCGGCAAGAATGATCTTACGTGCTTGTGGTTTGGTAAGGGCAATAAACTCCATTAGATGTAATAATTATTTGGAATGCATTTTTTAAAGGGAGGCCTCCCATGAATAAGACAAGTTATTTGTTCCAATAGCAGTTGTTCCTACGGTAATAACAATTTGTGTAGCATTTTCTGTCCAACTGATTACTTTAGCACTTATCGCATCGGCTGATTTGGCGATTACTGAAGTGAAAGTAGGTATAGCTGACAATCCATGAGGAATTGTAATAGTTGATTGTCCAGCCCCAGAAGTAATAAATACCCCTCTTTTACTATTTCCAGAAATCCATGTTGATCCATTCCACCACACCGCACACCCTAGTGTTGTATCAAAATACTGGAACCCTATAGTAGTAACAACAGGTCTATTTATAGTGGGTCCAGAATTTCTTTTATCAGCATCTTTTGATAAAATACCAACGGGTAACCACACACCTGGAGTTCCACTGGTAATACAAACCCATCCATAAGTTGTACCTGTTGAAAGCGCAGAGTTTATCATTAACGTGCCTTTAATTCAGTTCCCAGTAGCGGGAGAAGAAGCACCCCACAATATTTTAGCGCCGGGTGCAATACTTGAAACACTTTCAATATAATCAACCGGAGAACTTCCCAAAGAATACCAATTTGTTGTTAATGGTATACTTCGGGCTGACAAAAAGATTGGATTTACAAAGAAATCCTTATACTCAAAAACATTAGTTGAAATAACCTGAAACTGCACCCCCGAAGAAATTAAATCAGTAGACCACCTATTTGAAATAGATCTTCTTGCATTCTGTATGGTAATAATCGGCAAATTACCAGTCCCTGAATGCTCCAATGCTGAAATAGATATTTTGTTATTAATAAATTCCAAATTACTGTTAGTGGAATATATTCTGTAAATCTGTGTAGTGTGCGCTGCGGTACCAAGCAGATTTATCTCACATCCATCAACTTTAACAAATGGAATACTTCCTGATGCAAATAATATCTGCTCCGCCTGATAATGAGAATTTATTGTACAATTAATAATTTCTGTTTTCGAAGCCCTCGTACTTAATGAATACGCTGGAAATATTCCTACATCTTCGAACAAACAATTGGTAAATCTAACCAATGCAGCAGCTGGCAATACTTGTGGATTAAATCTATTTGTATTTTTAAACGTACATCCAATAATATTGATGGGATACGATACACTTAGTTCATTAGAAGTAACAAATTCAAATCCTTTATTGTCCTGAAATAATGATCCAATAAATACAATATCTCCAGTATTTTCCGATACAGCTGGAATTTTTGTATCCGGTTCTATATCTACCCCACCTTGAGGCGAATGTCCTCCATAAAGACCTGTATTTCCGGTATCTCTAAACTCACAATTGATAAAGACACCTTGTCTCAACTGAATAATGGACATAGCTTGTCTAGCATTGTTTGTAAACCTGCAATTCATTGCAGATATATTTCTGCAAATCTCCAGTCCTTTTGACCTTATTATAAGCCCATCCGCACAAAAATGATGTACATGTATATTCTTGAGATTTAGATTTTTACACGCATCCAGCATGATACCATGAGAAACTCCTTCCGCGGTCGCTACTTTCGTTATTGTTTCTGCACCCCCATCAATCTCAAGATCAGAAATAGTAACATTATTACATTCTGATATTACAATACCTACACAATTTGAATATGAATAAGTAAAACTTCCAGCCGAATAATCAGCTGTCCTAGTCCATCCCCCCTTCATCTTTATCAAAGAGCCCCCCCCTTCAATTATTAATTCAGTAATTCCAGATATAGTTAAATTGGTAATCCCATTCGGATTTGGTCCTGATACTTTGTAATGATCTATATAATAAATACCCGTTGGAAATAACATCGTTCCGCGACCAATATTATTGAGTGCCGAGCATGCGGCTTGGACTGCGTAATAGTCATCGTGCACCCCATCGCCCTTCGCACCAAACCACCTTACATTTATTTTAGAATATATTCTCTTATAATAGTCAGTACCTCTTTGAAAAAATATAACTTTATCAACTATTGGAATACTTCCATCTGTTATTTTGATAAGATTTACGGATTCACCCGTATTAGCATCAGTTATACCATATATAAAATCGTTTATTGCTTGCGCTAATGTAATGTCAGAAGTTGTCAATATGTTTTTATTAGCTTTGAGATCAAGCAAATCTTCAATTTCTTCCTTGGTAAAATAATCAGATAGATCTATATCGGTCTTAAATATTGTTGCAACGTTAACCTGTCCCTCTAACCAGTACAGATCTAGCATTTTTACCCCTTTTCTCACTAGGAAAAATTGACCTTCGTATCTGCCTGAAATTGGCTGTAAATCATAAAACTCTTGCAAATTATTGTAAGGTCGCCAGACTCCATTTTCGAAAATCCCACTTTTGTTGTCTGTTGGCTTTGCGACATTCGCTTGTATATTGTCATCAAATATCAGTGCCATAATAATACTTTAATACGTTAACCCTATTG